>CAYFQJ010000036.1:0-10921 GCA_964345205.1 uncultured Actinomyces sp.
ATCATAGAAACCAATGCCACTTCGGCCCCTACAAGGTCAATATTTGCAGGCATCTGGGGTGCACCTACGGTTTGGGTCGTCATCATCTTGGTTAACTAGTCGACAGAGGGGTTGATTTGGGCTCGGGTCAGCGCTGCGTCCTCGGCCCCGTAGGTACCGAGGATTTCGTTGAGGTAACCGTTGTCCATCAGGTATTGGAGGGCGGCTTGGATGGCTGCGGTGAGCTGCTCATCTTCTTTACTGATCGCAACGCCCTGGGGGGCTGATTCGATCACGGTGCCAACCAGTTCGAGCTGTCCGCCCGAGTTGTGGATCGCGTGTGCAGTAACTGTGGAGTCCGCGAATGTGGCGTCGTACTGTTTTCCAATAACTTTCGGAGTCACATCTGTTTGCAGGTCGTGGGGCATAACTTTGATGGGGTCCTGCCCGGCGGCAACGCAGTTGTCGTTCAGGGCCATGGCGTACTCGTACTGGAACGTCCCGTTGAGCACCCCGATGGTCGAGCCGCAAGCGTCAGCGGGATCAAAGTTTCCGGGGTTCCCAGTTGGCACCGCAAAAGATGAGCCGACTTCAACGTATGAAACCATATTGACCTGCTCGAGGCGGCTTTCGGTGATAGTGAAAGACGAGACACCAATGTCGAACTTGGTGCCGAGCGCCGGAATGATGGTGGGGAACTCGGCGTGGGTGGTCTGCCCCTCTTCCAGGCCCATGACAATTGCCAACGCCTTCACGATGTCAACATCGTAGCCAACGGGCGTTTGGCCATCGGTGTCGCGGAACTCTGCGGGAGCGTAGTCGGTGGAAGCCCCGTTACGCAGGACGCCTGAGGCGGCGAGTTTTTCGGGAACCATCGCCGCGATATCTGGCACTTCAGACAGTTGAGTGAAGTCGAAACCGCCGTCTGTGGTGGCGTCACCGCTGCTGCTGGAACCGCCGCCGTTGTTAGTTGCGGGTTCTGGGTCCGAGCAGGCGCCCAGCCCGATGGCTGCAGCGGCGAGAAGGGGAACGAGGATGAAGCGCTTACGCATGGGTACTCCAAAAATAATCTTTAGCTATTTTGTCATTATGTGCTTGTGGAGCGCACGTCGACGTGTCCGTCTGCCACGTGTCGCTGACCGGTGGTGTTAGTTTCCCCGCAGCGCCCGCCGGTTCATCCGTGTTTTGGTGGGGTCGACACCTTTGGGGATAGGCAGCCCTTTTCGTCCGACTGCCTCGAGTCGAGCAGCAACGGCGGGAACTTCGTGCCGCGTCAGTTTGGCGGGAAGAGAACGCAATTTGCGGTTCAGTTTTCCTAAAGAAATCTGTCCTTCGCCGGACCCAACCTGGATAAACGTTACGGGCACGTTCGTCGCGATTCGGTTGACTTTCTTACGTTCAGTGTTCAGCAGCGGCATCACGCGCGAAGTTGGACCTTCAGAAATGAGGACGACACCGGGCCGTCCCACTAAACGCCAGATCAGGTCCTGGTCACGGTTGACCTGAATTGGCTCTTCAGCGACAACCCAGCCACGTTTGATCTGGCTGATTACCGAGTAAACAGCCCCAGCGGTTCCGTCTAGCTGGCTGTACATTGCCGGGCGAAGCAGCATGGACAGCAGCATCATGTCAGCTAAAACTGACAGCATGACACCGGTTATGGGGGGCCAAATCCAGCTGTTTTTGATCGCGGCGTAGAGGATCGCCAGTCCAATGATAAGGATGGGGAGACCAATCAGCGCGGCCCCAATCCACTTGTAGGTTCTTGCCGTCACACGGTAGGCATCCGCGAGGTTTTGGTACCAGCGCCGCTTCTTAGGGGCGCCCGCAGTGGTTGCAGTGTTCTTATTTTTCGCCATAGTGTCCTAACTATAGCGCGGACAGTTACTCACAGGGGACGACTACTCACCATTCCACATTGGAAGAGACTCTAATCGACCCGGTTGTCGAATCTCGCCATGATCGGAAGGTGCTCATTTTTCCGCTGTCTAACGTCGTCCTCTTGGGGTTCCGCGAGGGCGGCATGCTCTTCCGGGCCGAAACTGTCGACGGGGTTCCTGTCTGGTGGTGGCGAACACGTCAGTTCACCGAGTGTGACCTCGAGTTTTGGTACCGCCTGGTGTCACCCCCGGATCACTGGTGGGGGCTTCTCCACTGCGAGGTCGATTCCGGAGTTGCCTCTTTGGTGGCCGCACAGTCCTCGGCGGTGTCACCCGCGGATTGGGAGGCTGCAACCGGGCTGGTCCCGCCGGTCCCAGTTGGAGATCCTCCTTTGGGTTGCCCGGCGCCGCAGGTTGCCATCTTTGTGGATGGTGTGGCCCGCTGGCGGACCGTAAGTCCCCTGCAACCGCTAGTGCCCGCTCCAATCACGTCCCTCCCGCCGGGAGCAGATCTTGGCGAAATCGATGATTCAGTGTTGTGGGGGGAGGACGCCGCGGCGGGGAAGGGCACCGCACTCCTAGAGATCCCCAAGTTTCGGGGTTGGTGGTGGTTGCGGTGGCGGCGTCAATTAAACTGGTTTAACGCAGTGTGTGGGGCCGCTACCTCACAGATTCAAGGTGACGGCCCCACACAGCTTTAGTTACAGTCCGAGGTCTCCAGAGAAGCTACCTTCTTCCAAACGACGTTTGACTGTCATCAAATATCGTGAGGCATCTGCACCGTCAACCAGTCGGTGGTCGTACGTGAGTGATAGGTACACCATTGAGCGTACCCCAATTGCTTCATTACCGTCGGCGTCGCGGGTAACCATCGGCCGTTTGACGATGGTGCCAACTCCCATGATCGCCACTTCGGGAAGGTTGAGGACGGGCGTGTCAAAAAGCGCCCCACCTGAACCCGTGTTGGTAATGGTGAAGGTACCTCCGGTCAGTTCGTCCGGTCCAATCTTCCCTTCGCGCGTCTTCTGCGCCAAAGTGTTGATTGCCTGAGAGATCCCCAGAATGTCGAGGTCACCAGCGTTCTTGATCACTGGGACCATCAGTCCGCGTGGCGCGTCAACAGCGATACCAACATTTTCGTAGTCGAAGTAGGTCACTTCGTTGCCGTTAATAGTCGCGTTGATCTTGGGATGACTTACCAGAGCTTCAGTAGCGGCCTTCACAAAGAAGGGCAGGAAGGGGAGTTTCGTGTCATGAACTTCCTGGAACTGATCCTTGTATCGGGCCCGTTCTTGCACGACCTTCGTAACGTCAACTTCAATAACGGTCGTGAGTTGTGCAGCTGTTTGGAGAGACTCAACCATGCGTCGAGAGATGGTTTGCCGCAAGCGCGACATTTTCTCGGTGGTTCCCCGCAGCGGATCCGGAGTGGGCTTGGCCGTCGGCGCGGCTGTAACTGCTGGAGATGAAGACGCGGCGGCCTGGGCGGCAGCCGCAGCTTCGATATCTTCCTTGCGGATACGGCCGCCTACGCCGGTTCCGACGATTTGATCAAGAGCAATGCCCTTTTCACGTGCCAGTTTCCGCACCAGCGGCGTTACGTAGACGCGGTTATCGGAGGCGGTTGAACTATCGGTTACTGGAGTGCCCCGTCCGGCTGCTTCTTTGATAGTTGTCGTCACTTTTTCTTCTGCGGGTGTCGTGGGGCGGGCCCAAGAGGGCGCAGCCGGAGGGGCAGGTGGTGCTGGAGGCACCACGGGGCGGCTGGGCGCTGAAACCGAGGCTGCGGCCGCTGGGGCCGCTGGCGGTGTTAATGGCGCCGGCGTGGCGGTCGGTGCCGCCGGAGCAGCGGCAGCCGGTGCAGCAGGAGCGGTGGCGGACGTCGAGATGCGAGCAATCACTGTGCCCACATCAACCGTGTCGTCTTCCTGTACCAGAAGTTCAGTGATGAACCCGGAAACAGGGGAAGGAACTTCGGAGTCGACCTTATCTGTCGCCACTTCAACGACTGATTCGTCGGCTTCAACTGCGTCGCCGACCTGTTTCAGCCATGCGGTCACTGTGCCTTCGGTGACTGATTCGCCCAGGGCGGGCATCTTCAGATCAGTTGTCTCGCCAGCGTCAGCGGCTGGTGCTGTCGGTTCCGGTGTGGTCGCGACAGGTCCCGGTGTGGCGACCGGCTCGGGTGCTACTGCCGGTTCGGGTGCCGCGGGAGAGGCCGGCGCCCCACCAGCGCTGGGTTCACCGATTAGTGCCAGTTCGGTTCCCACGTCAACGGTTTCGTCTTCTTGAACCAGAATCTCCAGCAAAACTCCCGCAACTGGGGAGGGAACTTCCGAGTCGACCTTATCTGTCGCCACTTCAACGATTGGTTCGTCAATCTCAATGGTGTCGCCGACCTGTTTCAGCCACGCGGTCACTGTGCCTTCGGTGACTGATTCGCCCAGGGCGGGCATCTTTAACGACTGTGCCATTAGTTATCGATCTCCTTAAGGATCCAGAGTTAAGCGTGAGCGTGTAATGGTTTACCCGCCAGAGCCATGGCCGCTTCGCCAAGCGACTCATTTTGGGTTGGATGTGCATGGATCAGGTCCGCTACGTCCTCGGGGTAGGCTTCCCACCCGACGATGAGTTCGCCCTCGCCAATCTGTTCGCTAATGCGCGACCCAATCGCGTGGAATCCGACGATCGGGCCATCGTCAACACTAACCAGTTTGACAATGCCGTTTGCTTGCAGAATTGTGGACTTACCGTTCCCTGCCAAGTTGTACTCAACAGACTTGACGCGGTCCCCGTACTGTTCTTTGGCCTGGGTTTCGGTCAGTCCGACCGAAGCAATTTCAGGTTCACAGAAAGTCACACGAGGGATCGAGTTTTCGTCGATAGTGGCGGGGTTGAGGCCGGCGATCTCTTCGGCAACGAAAATTCCCTGGAGGAATCCGCGGTGAGCCAGCTGCAGGCCTGGGACGATATCGCCCACTGCGTAAACATTTTCGACTCCGGTACTGAGCCTCTCATCGGTGAGGACGAACCCGCGGTCCATCTTGACCCCCATTTGCTCAAAGCCAAGGTCAGCTGTCATCGGTCCGCGACCAATGGCCACCAGGAGGACATCCCCGTCGTAAGTTTTTCCGTCCTGAGTTTTGACCTGTACCCCCGACTCGTCCTGAGTGACTGAGTCGAACATGGTGTTGGTGTGGAACTTGATGCCGCGACGACGGTAGGCACGTTCAAGCTGCTTCGAAATGGCTTCGTCTTCGTTCGGAACCAAACGAGGCAGTCCCTCGATGATCGTTACGTCAGCACCGAATGAACGCCAGGCTGACGCGAACTCAACTCCAATTACGCCGCCACCGAGGATGATTGCCTTCTGCGGCGTCCAGTCCATCGCCAAGGCCTGCTCGGAGGCGATGACTCGCCCTTCGAACGGAAGTGTCGGAAGGGTCTTCGAGTACGAGCCGGTGGCCAAAATCAGGTTCTTGCCCTTGATTTGGCGGCCATTAACCTCGACGGTGGTGGAGTCAACAACGCGACCCCAGCCATGAATTACTTCAACCTGACGTGACGAGAGTAGTCCCTCAACACCCCTGTATAGCTTATTGACAACCGAGTCGCGGTATTCCCCAACCTTGCCCATGTTGATGTCGCGAAGTTCGGCCTCAATACCGAAAGCTCCAGCATCTCGGACAGTGTCGGCGGTCTCTGCAGCGTGAAGAATGGCTTTCGTGGGAATGCAACCGCGGTGTAGGCAGGTGCCCCCGACCTTATCTCCCTCAATAAGAGCTACTTTCATCCCGAGCTGACCGGCCCGCAGAGCAGCTGCATAGCCGCCGGACCCCGCTCCCAAGATGACAATGTCGAAGATTGATTCGTCCACGTTACTCTTCCTCCTTGCCCGCTGGAAAATTCTGACCTGCTTGGTCTACGGGTCTATTGTCCCATGCTCGCCGCCAATCGTCTTGCCCATTAATGCCAAACACGCCACGCTTGAAGCGCAATTAAGCTCCCAGTGGGGACAATCAGCCCCAAAGTTGCGTCCGCGCACTAGCCTGAAGAGGTATCGACGACCGCCGCTTGCCGAATAGGAGACCCAACGATGGCGAACAGGGAACTGTTAGACGGAGCAGTTGCAGATACGCGCGGCCCGGCCCGCGGGTGGGGCCGTCTAGTCATGGTTCTGTACTGGGTCCTTGCGGCCGCAACGACCGGGCCCGCACTGTGGCTACTGATTCGGCAGAGTGAGTATCCGGTGGGGCCTCGCCTGGTCGCGCTTCTAGCCGGACTTGTTTATGTGGCGGCGGCCATTGGCATCACCCATAACGGCACAAAAATGCGGCGACTGGCCTGGACGGCAAATATCACGGCTCTGGTGGGTCCCGTTGTTGTCGGACTGTGGGAACTGGGCAGTAGCCCCACGCCGAGAACACTGTCAGCCTGGTCAAATTTTGGGGTGGATTACTTCTATCTGCCGCTGGTTGTCCCCATCATTGGGATCTTGTGGTTGTGGGCTTCAGAGCCGCGACGCATCGTGGAAATGGCAGAAAACCGGGAACTTGCCTAGTCCCCTCTACACTCCACCGATAAAGTCCAGCTGCCGCCAAGCCTCGTACAGGGCGATTGATGCCGAGTTCGCCAGGTTCAACGATCGCAGCTCCGGCCGCATCGGGATTCGGATTCGATCCGTCACACGCGGGTCCATCAGAACCTCTTCGGGGAGGCCGGTCGGCTCAGGACCAAAGAGAAGCCCGTCATCCTCGGCGTAAGTGACATCCGTGTGACGACGCTTTCCCAGTCCCGTGAACGCCCAAATGTTCCCCGGAATGGCCGCCAGCGCGGCATCTAAGTTCGGATGAACCTGGACGTGGGCGAGGTCGTGGTAGTCCAAACCGGCGCGACGAAGCTTGGCGTCGTCCATCTGAAATGCTAAGGGTTCGACCAGGTGGAGCATGGATCCAGTGCAGGCCGCTAAGCGGATCGCCGCCCCCGTATTGCCGGGGATTCGTGGTTCGTAAAAGACCATATTCAGCATGACGCTATTGTCTCACCACACAGCCTCCCGAGGAAAACAGTGTTATCGGACCCCACCCCTATAATCGAACACATGTTCGATATAGTTGTGTTTCAGGGTGGGAAACCGGTTGCCGCGCAGCGCTCGCGGGGCAACCACACAGGCTTTGGGGAGGGGACACGGTAATGACAACATCGCATATTTCCCGTCAGCGACTGCTTCTAGCACGTCAAGCATTACAGACCTCTGAGGCAACGCAGGGGGTGCGCAGCTACGAACATCAACAGTATGTAGACGGATTGCAGCCCGGTATTTATGAGGTCGGGACCCAACTGAGCAACCTGGTCGGAGCGTGGCAGACCCTGTGGAAAGACCACTGGTGGGCGGCCGTTATGGGAGTGAAAAACCTCGGGTGGGAGGCGCTGCAGACAGTGGGAATAGATTTACGGCGCACCGCCGTCCTCGTTTACGACAACGATCAGGCCGCCGAGGTGTTGGCCACGGCGGTGGAGGGGTTCCAACTCCTCCTGGTCGGAGACGTGCAAGTGAAAAGTGCGCACCAAAAAGTTTTGGCAGCGCGGGCTCGGCAGTTGGAGCGGTTTGTTCTCACTACGCATCGGTGGCCCATGATTAGCAGCGTCTTCCCCAACTATTCTGATAGGCAAACCGTCAGACTTTCCCACCACCTGCAGGGGCGGGAAGCATGATCGACGATAACGGTCAGGTTGAACTCGGGACTCGGAAAATTGTTCTCTGGGTACCCGACTGGCGGTTGGCGGCGCTGGCGGACCGCGTCCCCGCACATGTTCCCGCAGTCACCCTGCTGCGCGGACGGGTTGAAGCGAGCACGAAAGTGGCGCGCGAACGCGGGATCAAACGGGGGATGCGCCTGGTTACTGTGCAGCAATTTTGCCCCGAAGTTCTCGTGGTCAGTCATGAAGCAAACCGAAATGATGGTGCCTTTGAATCTGTGCTGCAAGTTTTCGACGAGGTCGTCGCCGGGGTTTGCGCTTTGCGACCGGGTTTGGCCTGGGCCGAGTTGGGCGAGGGGAGTCGCTGGGGACCCGACGAAGAAGAGCTGATGGCAGCACTGACAGAAAGTGTTGCGGCCAGCACCGGCCTCGAAACCTATGTGGGAATTGCCAACGGGGCTGCAACAGCGACCGCAGCGGCTCGTCGCGGGGTGCGAATCTTAAAGGAGGACACTGAAAGTTTTTTAGGAAACCTAGACGTCCAGGAACTTTGGGAGTTCATGGGCGAGGGGCAAAAGAATGAGTACGTCGAACTCAGCCGGCTGCTGCAAGTTTTGGGGGTGCACAAAGTTTCCCAGCTGTGGCAGTTGGGGAGACGGAAATTAGTCACACGTTTTGGGCAGCAGGGGAAAACCTTGTGGCAGCTCTCACGAGGGCAAGATCTGTATGTCGCTGGCGGGCGTCAACAGGGTGCTGAAGTGAAAATTCAGGAAACCATCGACCCTCCGGCTTTCGAGATTTCTCAAACTTTGGTGCCAGCGCGAAGAGCCGCACAGCAGTTCGTCGACTCACTGGTGCATCGCGGATACCACGCCAAGACTGTGGAAATAATTCTGGAGGAAGCAGGCGGCTCTGAGCACCTGCGTGAATGGGGGATGTTCAATACGGCCAATAGTTCCCAAGTGGCGCAGCGGATAATCTGGCAACTGCGAAGTTGGCAAGAGGCGAGTTCCCGCCAGTTTGCGGCTGGTGAAAACAAAACTTTTGATGAACGAGGATTGAAAGGAATCAGACTTCAAACTGTTGACTTGGTTTCACCGCTTCAAGTTGACCCGCTCTGGGGCGGTGCCCCGCAGAGCAACAAGATTGAAGAAACGGTGGCGCGTCTGCAACTGCTGTGTGGTGAAGAGGGCGTGCAGCAGGTCCGGTTACAGGGTGGTTTAGATCCGCGCACTCGTACTGTGCTGGAGCCTTGGGGCAAGAAAAGCACCCTCAATAGTTTAGAGGGAGAGTGGGCCGGCGCCCTTCGCGATTCGCCTCTGATCCTTCTTGACAACCCTGTGCCAGTGAAATTGGTGGGGGTGACTGCGCGGGGCGTTCGGGGGCCAATCCCAGGTGCGAAACGCGGACTGTTGGAAACAAAACCGTCACAAATCTTTCTTCCTGGCGGCATTCCCGAGTTACCTGCCAATAGGTACGAAGTCGAAGACGTGGTAGCAGTCTGGACGATTCGAAATGACTGGTGGCTAACCGTCGACCCGCAGTATCTATTGCGGACATACGTGCGCTTAGCTATAGCCGACTCTGCGGATGTTCTCTTGGTTGAAGACGGCAACCAATGGCGAATTGAAGGCATTTTTGATTCACCAACAAAGTCACAGTGGCAACAGCCGTGAGCTACGCGGAACTCCACTCGCACAGTGCTTTCACTTTTCTCGAGGGAACCGATCTACCCTCCGAACTAGTCAAACAAGCCCGCGAACTAGAACTATCCGCCCTCGCAATTTTAGATGTCGACGGTTTCTACTCGGCAATGCAAACAGCGAAAGCGGCTCAATCCCTTGCGTTTCCAACTATCTACGGTACTGAGATCACCCTTGAATCCCCAGGAAACCGCCCGATGCTGATGAACGGGTCCGCCTCACAGCGGACTCCCCATGCCGCAGCTGAAATATTGCGTCTTCCAATCCTAGCCACTTCCCAAGCGGGCTACCAGGAACTGTGTACGGCAATCAGCAGTCATAATTTAGCCACGCCGGGGGAGCGCCGCCCAAAGTGGACCCTGGAGGAACTTTCCAAATATCAGCGCGGTAACTGGCAGGTACTGACCGGTACGCAGCACGGTCCCCTCAGGCACGCCCTCACCACGGGGGGGATGCCCGCAGCTTTAGAAGTTGTCGATGCTCTTCGCGACCAGTTTGGCCCCGAAAATGTGGTCATCGAAAGCTGTCTTAGAACCGACGACAGTATCGAACTGGCTGAAATACTTGCGGAGATAGCGGTGAAAAGAAGACTGCCGCTAGTGGCAACAACAGCCAGCCGATGCGCCAGCGATCTGAAGCAGCCACTGGCAGACGTGCTCAGTGCCAACCAGTGGAATCTGCCGCTGGGTGAAGCTCGTCCTCATTTGCCGGCCTACGGAACCTTCCTGCGGTCCGCAAAAGAAATGAAGAAGATCCATCGGCGGCATCCCGAAGCGGTCGATATGGCAGCCGAATTGGGGGCGGAGTGGGCCTTTGACCTAACTTTAATCACACCAGAACTTCCGCACACTTCTCCGCCTTCAGGCCACACCGATGCCAGTTGGCTGACCGAACTCACCTATGAGGGGGCGACTCGCCGTTACGGCCCAAAGAGCAGTTCCCCCCGGGCCTGGAAAGTTATTGAGTATGAACTCGAAACGATTAAACGACTGGGGTTCAGCGGTTACTTCTTGATCGTCAAAGACATCGTCGACTTTTGTGTGAAACAAAATATTCTCTGTCAGGGGAGGGGTTCCGCGGCTAACTCCGCGGTTTGTTACGCCCTCGGGATCACTCCTGTTGATGCGGTGAAACATCAACTGATGTTCGAAAGGTTTCTCTCTGAGGGTCGTAAAAATCCGCCAGATATTGACATCGATATCGAAGCAGGACGTCGTGAGGAAGTGATCCAGTATGTTTACGAAAAATACGGTCGTGAAAACGCCGCTCAAGTGGCCAACACCATTACCTATCGGCCAAAGTCAGCGGTTAGGGCTGTGGGGAAAGCTTTCGGGTTCGAAGAGGAGACGCTGAAGATCTGGGCGCGGAAACTTTCGCGGGGGTGGGACTCGAGCAGGGAAAAAAAAGGCGGCGGCGGTCTTGATCGGATCCCTCCTCAAGTGATGGAACTGGCAAAACAGATGCAGAAATTGCCACGCCATATGGGGATACATCCTGGGGGAATCGTCCTGACTAAGCTCCCGGTGTCACAGATTTGTCCGGTGGAGTGGGCTGCTAAAGCCAATCGGAGTGTCCTGCAGTGGGATAAAGATGACTGCGCCGCTGCGGGGCTAGTGAAATTTGATTTGCTTGGACTGGGGATGCTGACTGCGCTCAGAC
>CAYFQJ010000037.1:0-2034 GCA_964345205.1 uncultured Actinomyces sp.
TGGATCCCAGTCAAGCGACCCCCCAGAGTGGTGCACAAAGCAGTGACATTGATCTGCAGACCTTAAGCGTTGAAGAGTTCGCCATGCTCATTGCGGACACCGATGGTGACGGCGTGCTCTCCAATAAGCCCGCGACGACCCCAGCCGATAACTCGGACCTAGCGTGGGTCACGGAACAGCTAAACTATGACGCATTGGTTTTGGACTGTACTGATCCGGCTGCTCTTGCCGAGATCGGCGTCGACAAGTCTGAAGAACCGATGGTGGCCTGCGGTGTCGAAGGTGATGCCAAATACGTCCTTGGGCCCGCAGACATCGAAGGCACCAATATTTCGCGGGCCAGCGCCGGAATGATCTACAACAGCGCTGGCACCGCAACAGGTCAAATGGGCGTCAACTTAGAGTTTGACTCCGAAGGAACTGAGGCTTTCGCGATCAGCTCACAGCGTCTCTACAACTACCTGACCACCGACGAAACTCGAAACCGTTTCGCGGTGGTGCTGGACGGTAACGTCATCTCCGCGCCTTCAATGAATCAGGCCATCCTCGATGGCAAGGCGCAAATCAGTGGGTCTTTCACGGCCGCTGAAGCGCAGAGCCTCGCGAACCAGTTGAACTTTGGTTCACTACCACTGAACTTTGAAGTGCAGTCGGAGCAGCAAATTTCTGCGACTTTGGGCAGTAACTACCTGGAGAAAGGCATCATGGCTGGACTCATCGGCCTCGCCCTCGTCGTCCTCTGGATGATTTACCAATACCGCGGACTCGCACTTCTATCGGCGGGATCGCTGCTGATTGCGGGAATCATCACGTACCTGGCCATCGTTCTCTTCTCGTGGCAGTTGGGGTACCGCCTGTCGCTGCCGGGGATCGCCGGTCTGATCATCGCGGTGGGAACAACAGCGGACTCGTTCATTGTTTACTTTGAACGTGTGCGCGACGAGGTGCGCGACGGAATACCGCTGAATGCTGCCGTTGAACGTGGTTGGGATCGCGCCAAACGTACAATTTTGATTTCCGATGCGGTGAACATTGTCGCTGCGGTTGTTCTCTACGTTTTGGCCGTCGGCGGGGTTCAAGGCTTCGCGTTCACGCTGGGTCTGACCACAGTCGTTGACCTCATCGTTGTCTTCATGTTTACCCACCCAATGATGTCGCTGTTGATGAGGACCAGGTTCTTTGGTTTAGGGAACCGCTGGTCTGGATTGGATCCGGAACTTCTCGGCGCGAAAACCGGGATGGTCTATCAGGGCCGTGGACGGATGCGGCACCTTCCCGCAAAAAATGGTGGGAAGGCCGCGTCCTCTGGGGACGGGATGAGTATTGCGGAACGCCGACGGGCGAAGAAGCTGGCAGAAGAGGCTGCGGCCAATGAGACAGATGCGACGGGTGACGTCGAGATCGTCGTTGCCACAGCAGCAAAGGGAAGTGACGCAAAATGATGAGTTTCAGTCAATGGGGGAACGCGCTCTACTCTGGTGAGCGCTCGTACCCGATCATCAAGAACCGCCGGATCTGGCTCATCATCTCAGCAGTGCTCATCGTTGCTTCGACGCTGCTGGTTGGGTTCCGTGGTTTGAATCCGTCCATTGAGTTCACCGGTGGTACCCAGTTCATCGTGACTCAGGTTTCGAAAACTGATGAAGATATCGCCAGGAACATTATGGCGGAAGCTGGGGTTGGCGAATCAACACGTGTGACAACACTTGGTTCCGATTCGATTCGTGTCCAAACGGCGACCCTCGAAAAAGCCGATTCTGATGCTGTCCGTGCCGACCTGGCAGAAGCCTACGGGGTGCCGCTAGAAGACGTACAAGCATCTTCGGTCGGAGCGTCCTGGGGAGAGGACGTGACCCGGAAGGCTCTGCAGTCGATCATCATCTTCGTGGCGCTTGTCGCAGTGATCATGACCGTTTATTTCCGCGCCTGGACAATGTCATTGGCCGCCCTCGCCTCACTGGCGAACGATCTGATCCTGACCGTGGGATTCTTCGCCCTCACACAGGTTGAAGTCTCACCCGCGACGGTAATTGG
>CAYFQJ010000037.1:2104-6987 GCA_964345205.1 uncultured Actinomyces sp.
CGTCATCCACCCTCTGGTGCGCGCGACCAACCCCTCGGTGGTGGCACTCCTGCCAGTCACATCGATTCTGGTGATCGGGTCGTGGCTGCTCGGGGCGGGAACGCTCACAGATATTGCCCTCGCACTGTTCGTTGGCATGCTGGTGGGTGCGATCTCATCGATCTTTGTGGGGGCACCTCTGCTCGCGATCCTTGAGGGACGCCGACCGGCCATTGCCTCGCACGACGCGAAAATCCTGAAGGCCCGCAGTCTGAAATCTGCAAAATCGGCCGACGAGGGCAATGCGAAACCTGAAGAGAGAAGCGCTCGAGTTCTCGCCGTCAAACCCGGTGTACGTCTCCCGAACTCGGCACAACCAAAACGGAAGAAACGGTCACGTTGACGAAAGAAACGAGTTTTGGCAACGAAATTCACAGCCTTGTCAACGATAACTTACGATTGGTGCCCGATTTCCCGACGGAGGGCGTCCTCTTCCAGGACGTCACCCCTCTGTTCGCGAATGGGCCGGCCTTCTCCAAGCTAATCTCACTCCTGGCTGACCGGTACCGTGACAAGATCGACATGGTCGCCGGACTGGAATCCCGCGGCTTCATTTTGGCGGCACCACTGGCAGCTGAACTCGAAATCGGGATGCTCGCGATCCGCAAAGCTGGGAAGCTTCCAGGTCCCGTCGTCGGAATCGACTACACCCTGGAATACGGTGAAGGGCGACTGGAGATACAGCCCATTTCCGTACCGGAAGGTGCCCGAGTACTCGTCATCGACGACGTCCTCGCCACAGGGGGAACTGCATGGGCTTCCATCGAGCTGCTGCGTGAATGTGGGGCTGAACCAAAAGAGGTTGCGGTTCTGCTGGAACTGGCAGATCTCGACGGTCGCAGTAAAATTGACGACGTTCCGGTGGTCTCTGCCATTCAGGTCCGCGACTGAGAACAGTGGGCATAACAGGGCAACACTGAGGTGAGGCCCTATTATGGGATCTATGAGCGAGACACCGAACTAAGAAATAGACGAAACCCCCGCGACCGGGTCGTTCGTCCGTTCCGGCCTGTCATGGTTCGGCTCTCGAGCACGTACCGGCGCTCCCGAAATTGAACCTTTGGTGCGTGCCGTAAAGGCACACCACCCGCGCGCCGATACCGGGCTAATTGACCGTGCTTACCAGGTCGCCAGCCGGCAACATGCGGGACAGACACGTAAATCCGGCGAGCCGTACATCACCCACCCTGTCGCAGTTGCGACCATCCTGGCTGAGCTGGGCATGACCACGCCCACGCTCGTGGCCGCACTGCTTCACGACACCGTGGAAGACACTGATTACACGGTCGAAGAACTCACACGTGATTTTGGGTTCGAAGTTGCCCAGATGGTTGACGGCGTAACCAAGCTAGACAAGATTCGGTACGGCGCTGCCGCCCAGTCGGAAACCCTGCGCAAAATGCTCGTCGCAATGAGCCGTGATATTCGGGTACTGCTCATCAAGCTGGCGGACCGCCTTCACAATGCCAGAACTTGGCGATATGTGAACCCCGAGTCAGCGAAAAGCAAAGCTGCAGAAACCCTCGAGATTTACGCACCGCTAGCTCACAGACTCGGTATGAACACCATCAAATGGGAGTTGGAAGAGCTTTCGTTCCGTACCCTCTACCCGGATGTGTGGGAAGAGATTGATCACCTGGTTGCTGAGCGTGCCCCTAAGCGCGACAGGTACCTGCAGGACGTCATCACCCGGATCGAAGAGGATCTACGAAGGTCCCGGATCAAAGGGACGGTATCGGGACGACCGAAACACCACTACTCGATCTACCAGAAGATGATCGTTCGCGGCCGAGCGTTCGACGATATTTACGACCTGGTGGGAGTCAGAGTTCTCGTTGACTCGATCAAAGACTGCTATGCGGTGTTGGGCGCTGTCCACGCGCATTGGAACCCCATCCCGGGCCGTTTCAAAGACTACATCGCGATGCCCAAATTCAACCTTTACCAGTCGTTACACACGACAGTCGTCGGTCCCGAAGGTCGTCCCGTCGAAGTCCAGATCCGCACTTATGACATGCACAACCGCGCGGAATATGGCGTTGCGGCACATTGGCGTTACAAGCAGGCAACGGCGAATGCGGGACCTGATGGCGACCGAATGTCGGCTAAAGAGCAGCTGGATTGGTTGCGAATGCTGGTCGACATGGAACGCGAAACCGGGGACCCCGAAGAGTTCCTCGATTCCTTAAGGTACGAAATTGCCGGAGACGAAGTTTACGTCTTCACCCCGCGCGGCGAAGTGATCGTGCTTGCACCCGGGTCGACGCCCGTTGACTTTGCCTATGCGGTGCACACCGAAGTGGGCCACAAAACGGTCGGCGCCCGGGTGAACAGCAACCTGGTTTCCTTGGATACTGTCCTGGAATCCGGCGATACCGTTGAAGCGATTACCACCCAGTCGCCAAACGCCGGCCCGTCCCGCGGGTGGCTCGAGTTCGTGGCATCACCTCGGGCGAAGTCAAAAATCAAAGCTTGGTTCTCGAAGGAACGCCGTGAAGAAGCGGTCGAACTTGGCAAATCCCACATCGCGAAAGTGATGCGGAAACAAAACCTGCCGCTGCAGCGGCTCATGACTCATGACGCCCTCCTCTCTGTCGCCACGGGAATGGGATACCGGGACGTTTCGGCGCTCTACGCTGCTGTCGGTGAGAACCAAACTTCCGCACAGAACGTCGTTGGGCGTCTGGTGGAAATCCTCGGCGGAGATGCGGGCACTGAAGAAACACTTGCCGAGGGCGTTACTCCGACGGCACTTCCGTTGCGGCCCGTGTCTCCGGGGGAAGCAGCAGTTGTGGTTGAGGGACTCAGCTCCAACGAAGTCCTGGTCAAAATTGCCAAGTGTTGCATGGCTGTCCCCGGAGATGACATTGTCGGTTTCGTAACCGTAGGTGAAGGGGTTTCCGTTCACCGTGCTGACTGCGTCAACGCCAAACATCTCAAGGAACGCAGCCCCGAAAGGTTCGTCCCGGTTGAATGGGCTGCGGACCAGAGTCGTGCCCAATACTTGGTGGAAATCGAAGTCAAATCCCTGGACCGTGCCGCGCTGCTGAACGACCTGTCCCACGTGCTCTCTGAACACCAGGTGAATATTCTCTCCGGTGCCATGGCAGCCGGTGCCGACCAGGTTGCGACAGCGCGTTTCACTTTTGAGCTGCCAAACATCAACTATTTGGAGTCCGTCCTCACCAGTATGCGGCGGGTCGATGGAGTTTTCGAAGCTTCTCGAACCTCGGCCAAGCAACACCCGCGTACCAATAGTTAGGTGATTATTACAACGGCACAAAATGCCACTAGGATGGTAACCGCAAAGGCATAACGTTGCGGCACCTGTAAAATTTGAGCCGCACAACAGGCCGGTACCGGCCTCCGATCCGAAGGAATATTGTGAACGCTACCCTGGACCCCCAAGCAGACCGCCCAGAGACCGAAGGCAGCACCACAGTCTCAGTCGAATTCGGACGGATCGACACTGAAGGTAACGTTTGGGTCAAAGATGGAGATTCGGAACGAATCATCGGGGGATACCCAGAAGACGTACCGGAAGACCCATTCTCGCTTTACGTTCGCAGGTTCCTGGACCTCGAAGCAAAGGTGAACCTCTTTGAGGCACGGATGGGGACCCTGAACTCGCGGGATATCGACGCGACGTTGAAGAGCCTCAATGAACAACTGGCCGAGCCGGCCGTCATCGGTGACCTGCCTAAACTTCGGGCCCGACTGGCCAAACTGTCGGAAGCCGCCGAGGCTCGCAAAGAAGAGATTCAGGTCGAAAGGGCAGCCGCCAAGAGCGAAGCCCTGACTGCGCGCACCGAAATCGTCGAACAGGCCGAAGCAATTGCGGCCCAGGATATTGACTCCACCCAGTGGAAGCAATCGGGGCAGCAACTGCGTGAACTTCTGGACGTGTGGAAAGAATCCCAACGTCGTGGCCCGCGGCTGGACAAATCCGTTGAAGATCAACTTTGGAAACGCTTTTCGTCAGCGCGGACCACTTTTGATCGGAATCGTCGCCAGTACTTTACGACTCTTGACGCCAACCAGAAGGCTGCGAAAGAAACAAAACTACAACTGATCGCAGAAGCTGAGGCGCTGCAGAATTCAGAGGACTGGGGCGCAACTTCTGGCGAATATCGTCGCCTCATGGATCAGTGGCGCCGTGCCGGCCGCGCTTCACGTAAAGACGATGACGCGCTCTGGGCGACGTTCCGCGCCGCGCAGCAGGTGTTCTTTGATCGGCGTAGAGCCAAGGATCGTGAGAACGAAGAGCAGTACTCTGTGGCTCGGGAACAGAAAGAACAGCTGCTCGCCGAAGCCGAAGCTCTCCTACCGATTTCTGATCTTGGAGATGCCAAAGAGAAACTTCGGGACATTCAGAACCGCTGGGAAGAAACGGGCCGGGTCGCCAATCGGGACGTTGCCAGGCTCGAAGGACGCCTGCGCGACGTCGAACACGCGATCCGCCGCGAAGAAGAACGTGAATGGGAACGGTCGAACCCGGAAACCCAAGCTCGTGCGGCCGGAATGATCGCACAGCTGGAAATCTCCATCGCCGACTTGCAGCAGCAGCTGGAAGCAGCGGCCGGTGACGAGAAGAAAACGAAGAGTATCCAGGCTGCGCTCGACACGAAACAGGCGTGGTTGAAACAAGTACAAGAATCGGTGAACTAGCTATGTTGCAGGTCTACCGACTGCCAACTGACCTTTTTGGCGCGAACTGCTACGTCATCGAATCTGAGGGAAGTGACCGAGTCCTGGTGGTCGACCCGGGACTCGGGGCCGCCTCTAAGGTGGCAAAACTTCTCGGGCGTACGGGGAAGCGTGTGGGCGCGGTCCTGCTGACGCAC
>CAYFQJ010000037.1:6997-8695 GCA_964345205.1 uncultured Actinomyces sp.
CACGCCGACCATATTTGGGAGGCAAGCCGAGTTGCTGACCTCCCAGCCGCAGACGGATCTGTCAGTGGGGCCCCAATCTACCTGCCGGGACCTGACCATGGTTGGCTCGAGAACCCCCTCTCTCAGCTTTCAATGTCCACCGCTAACCTTCCGCCGATCGTTTGGGAAGCTCCCGATCTGGTGGGGGAGGTCCCCGGCGGGGGGTGGCAAGTTTTGCCTGGGATCCTGCTTCAAATGGTGCCGGCCCCCGGACATTCACCCGGTTCGTCAGTCTATGTTTTTGCCGACGCTGCGGAGCTCGATGGCACGTCCGTCGGTTCATTCGCTCTGACCGGAGACGTAATCTTCGCCGGCAGCGTCGGACGGACCGACCTTCCAGGAGGCAACGAGGAACACATGCGCGAAAGTCTGCGGACACTGGTGTATGCTCTGGACCCGATGACTGCGCTGCTGCCCGGACACGGTGAAGCCACCACTTGGGAAACGGAACTGAATTCTAACCCGTACGTGCAACGGGCCGTGCGTGAACGACGCGAAGGCCGCGACTTTAGTTAGTGGTCTGACCCCAAAACGACTGTGGCGTGGGGTTAGCGCATTGTTCTGCCAATGCGCCACAATCCCAGGAACGTGAAAACAACAGCCATGGCCAGCAGTCCGAGGATCACCAATGCGGGGGACAGCGTGAGGCTGCCAACCGTCAGAGTCATGCCGTAGTAGGCGGAGACGGCCTCGTGTATCTCACCCACGCCACCGGCCAGACCATCCAGCGCATTAGTCGCCAAAGGTTGGCGCAGCAGCATAGCGGCGGGGGAGAAGGGGAGGACGTTGAGGACCTTGTCCATCGTTGCGGACAGAGTTCCGAGCGGTAGGTATGCCCCAGCGAGGAATCCCAGCAGGGTCCCGACGATAGTGCTGAAGGTCGTGTAGGCGCCCTGAGATGAAATGAAAGTCAACAGGAACGACGATAAAGCGGCGAATGCCGTCGAGAGCAACACAATGTAACCAAAGGCGGTGAGTAGATCCAGTACCGAAGGGAAATGTCCGTAAAGCGCCTGCATCATTACGGCCCCACCGATCAGCACGACCGAGCTGACCACAGTTGCAACCACCACTGCCGAGAGCTGATATCCCAAAATGAGTTGCCAACGCCGGATGGGGGAGACACGAAACTCTTTGAAACGCCCCGAGGCACGGTCATCAACGTAGCCCTCCCAGTGCAGCGAGCCCCGTGGACACCGTCGTAATCATGACAATACCCGCGTAAACCCAGCTGCCGACGAACCACTCAATATTTTCTGTGCGCGCTTCCGGAAACTCTTGGCGCAGACTATTTACCTGCAGCGACCCGAGGACCAACAAGTAAAGCAGAAGCAGAATTACTGCCGCGAGTAGCGACAGCATGACTGTGGCACGGTCCCGGAAATAGATCTGTAGGTTCCTGCGCACCAGCGGGAGTGTGGAGTTCATCCGGCCCTCCCAGAGGGTTTTAGTCCGGGAGACGTTAGGTTGAGGAATACGTCCTCCATCGAACCTTGGAGCAGTTGGAAGTCAATCACCGAATCGCCCAGCTCATTCAGAATTGGGAGCGCATCCGCCGAACTGGGGACATAAAGTTGGATGGCTCCGCCCTCCTCGGACCAGTTACAGTCGGGCAGGTAACGTTCTACAGTCTGAATAACCCTCTCGCGTTGATCCTGG
>CAYFQJ010000037.1:8705-9091 GCA_964345205.1 uncultured Actinomyces sp.
CTAACAGCAGCTGAGGCGTGGAGTATTCCGACCGCAGAGAGATAGGTGTGCCTTCTGCCAGCAGTCGCCCCTGGTCCACGATAACAACGTGGTCGGCACCCTCAACCTCTTGCATATAGTGCGTCGTCAGGACGACGGTGAGGCCAAACTGCTCGTGTAACTGTGCAACAGCGTGCCAAACCTGTTCGCGGCTTTGCGGATCAAGACCCGAGGTCGGTTCATCGAGGAAAAGGATACTGGGACGGTTCAGCAGAGCCCGGGCGATGTCGACGCGACGTTTTTCTCCGCCCGAGAGGACACCGTAGCGTCGGTCCCGAAAGGAACACAGGTCGACCAGCTTAGGATAGCTCATCGATTCGGGCGGCAGGCACATCGCTGAATGCGGC
>CAYFQJ010000037.1:9101-10809 GCA_964345205.1 uncultured Actinomyces sp.
AAGATTCTCATTAACTGTGAGCATCGGGTCGAGGAGCGACTGTTGGAAAACAACGCCGATACGTTCGCGAATGCGGTAATCATCTTTGCCGACCTCGAGGTCGTCGATGGTAATTCGACCTGAGTCGAAGGCCAAGAGGGTGATCATGCAGGAGATCGTCGTTGTCTTGCCCGCACCGTTGGTGCCCAGCAGCGCGAAGATCTCACCGTCAGCCACGTCGAAGGTGAGGGAGTCGACGGCTTTTACCGATCCGAACTGCTTAGTGACGTCTTGGACACTAATCATCGAAAGGACCTCCCCACGTTAATTCGCCCGGAGCCTAAGGCCCAAGACCTAAAGTTGGGGCATGGCTTTAGAAAGAGTCAAACCGAGGTTGGGTAAAATCTCAGTCGATCTAAGTATCGGCAGATGTGGCAGCGTTTCGATGATTTGGCGCAGCGGAATCGTCCGCGACGGGAGAAGCCACTGCGCCCCAATTCTACTGGGACAGAGGTCTAGCGATGCGAGCCGTTCCCAGACTTCCGCTGATATCCCGCATTTTTGCGACCGCCACGAGCGCGCGGTGCGCTACCCGCGTCAGTGGAAATACGTAGCTTACGGCCACGAATACTGGCGCGACCAATCTTATTGACCTGGCTGGGGGAGAGCTTCTCTGAAATTTCGACCAGAGAGAAGTTCGGGAAGATACTGATGTGTCCGATTTGGTCACCACTAATTCCGCCCTCGCCTGCGATGGCTCCGACGATCGCACCGGGATTGACGCCATCACGACGTCCAACTTCAACCCGATAGCGATTCTCGAAACTGGCGTCCGAGGGTCCACGACGGCGAGGTCGTTCCTGCCCGCTCCGTGCCTTGCGGTCGCGCGCGCCCTTTCCGCCAAATTCTGCGTGGGTGAAGAAACCCTGAAGATCGGTTTCGGAGCCTTTACCGCCACCGGTCTTCGAAATTTCGACGAGGTCCGCAATCTTTTCGGTCATCAATTGCAGCGCAATCTCGCGCAGGGAACTGCCTTCGGCCAATGAGGCATCGAGTGCTTTTTCTAGCACCTCAGTAGTTTGTTTATCTGAAAGATCCGGAAGTGTCTGCAGCTGCCGCTGCGCCACAAACTGCACAACCTCTTCGTGGCTGGGGATCTTCACTTCTTCCATCCGCATGCCAGTAAGTCGTTCAATCTGGCGCAAACGGAACTGATCCTTGACGCCAAAGAACGTCAGCGACTCGCCATCGCGGCCGGCGCGACCAGTGCGTCCCACTCGGTGGACGTAGGCCTCTTTCTCACGGGGAGCCTCATAGTTGACAACCAGGTTGATTCGCTCAACATCGAGGCCACGAGCGGCGACGTCCGTAGCAACAAGTACATCCAGGCTGCCGCGACGCAGTCGCTGGACCAGGCGTTCCCGGTCCTGCTGGGCAACGTCTCCCGAAATTCCGGCGGCGCGGAATCCAGCTGCGGCAAGGTCCAGGGAAATATCTTCGGCATCCTGGCGGGTTTTGACGAAAACGATGCTGGCGCCCTCGTCACGGACAGCTAACACGCGAGTCAGAGCTTCAAAACGGTAGCGAACTGGAACAACCGCATAGGTTTGGTGGATGGTGTCAACGGTGGTCGATGCCGTCGATACCTCCAGGCGCACCGGGTCTTTCAGGTGTTTTTGCGCCACCCTGGCGATTGGTGCGGGCATGGTCGCTGAGAACAGTGCGGTCA
>CAYFQJ010000038.1:0-2878 GCA_964345205.1 uncultured Actinomyces sp.
GAGTGATTCCGGCACCTAAAACGCGGTCGACCTCGCTGATACCTGAGGGCAACGCTTTGGATTGGGACACGCTCACGTCACTAACCGGCAACGCCGGGATGCTGGGGGCGCTGACTGTCGGCCCGGGAGAGCTGACGGACACCCCCGTCGTTCCGGCCTCTAATGTTCCCCACCCTTCGCACTGGCGACACTGCCCCAACCATTTCGGGGACGTCCACCCGCATTCGCTGCAGGTGTATGTGGTCTTGATTTTGGCCACGTGCGGTTACCTTCTTTGCGGTAGTGGGCGAGCGGTTCCTGACTCAGCGGGGGCGGCTGGCGAACTGTGAGATTTGGTCGGCGCTGCCCGAAACCATCAGAATATCGCGTCGATCAATGACGGTCTCTGGCGTTGCGTAGGCGAAGGGCTCGCCGGGGGAGACCACACCGATGATGCGGATGCCGTAGCGGCTCTCTACCCTCGACTGGGCCAAAGAGAACCCGTCGAGCTCACGAGGGGGGCGCATTTTGGCGACGGCAAACTGCTCCTGATCCATCTCGATGTAGTCCAGCAGCGAACTGCCTACGAGGTGCGCTGTGCGGCGCCCAGCATCGAACTCGGGATAAATCACGTGGTGGGCGCCGATGCGTTTCAAAATTCGTCCGTGCTCCGGTGAGATCGCTTTCGCCCAGATTGACTTGACCCCCAAATCAACCAGGTTGCCGGTGATCAGGACCGAAGCTTCCAGAGCGGAACCGACACCCACAACCACCGACGAAAAATCTGCGGCCCCCGCCTGCTCTAAAGCGTCGGCATCGGTGGCATCGGCCTCAATAATGGGAATCAGACCGGTGAAATGCTGCACGATTCGACGGTTAGTTTCAACGGCGAGAACTTCTTTGTCCATGTGGTCGAGGGCGGCTGCGACAGCTTCGCCAAAGCGGCCCAATCCGATGACCATGGTCCCGCTGGTGCGCCTACGTGATGTCACAGTGCTCCTTAAATGTCTAGCCGACGATCGGTCGGGATTCTGGCATTCTGATTAGTCTACGGCGGTCGCTGAGAGCCAGGGACGTTGCGAAAGTCATGGGGCCGACGCGTCCGGCAAACATGAGAAACACTAACACCAGTTTCCCCGGTGGGGATAGGGAAGCGGTGACACCTGTGGACAGTCCGACTGTACCGAACGCGGAAATGGTTTCGAACATAATGTCGTCTAAAGAGTGGTTGGTGATTATCAGCAGAATGAACGTGGCGGTAACAACCAGCAGCACCCCGATGAGCAGCACGCTCACTGCCAGGCGGACGGTACCGAAGGGGAGGCGACGTTGGAAAGCCTCGGCGTCCTGGTAGCCTTTGGCCTCAGCCAGCAGCGCCAGGAAGAGGACGGCGATAGTTGTCACCTTGATGCCCCCGGCCGTGGAGGCTGAACCGCCGCCAATGAACATTGACAGGTCGGTGAGCAGGATCGTTGACTCGCGCATTGAGCTGACGTCAATGAGCGATATCCCCAGCGAACGGGGATTCGATCCGGCCAGGAGTGAGTTGAGGATTCGGTCGGAAACCGGCAGTGCCCCCAGTGTCTCGGGGTTGTTCCACTCTAAAACTCCGGTGCCAATAATGCTGATGAGGACGAGGCCCCCGAGGGTCGAGAGCGTCAACTTTGTGTGCAGCGACCAGCGACGTGGTGAACGCGGCTGCCGGACCAGTTCGCTGATGACGGGGAAACCGACGGCACCGATCAGGGCCCCCAAGATGATGGGGATGAGGAAACCCCAGTCCCCGATGAAACGCTCGACGCCGCCCTCGACATTGATGAAACCGGCGTTATTAAAGGCCGAGATAGCCATGAAGACAGAGTCCCAGAGCGATTTCAGTGTGGGAACACCGGCCGCCTTGAAACGGAAAAACAGGGCTGCCGCGATTAGACCTTCGACGATTACGGAGATTGAAAAAACTCCTATGAGCAGCCGCTGGACGTCGCCCATCCCGCCGGAGCTGGTTGCGTCCCGGGCCAGCATCCTCTGCGTCAGTCCCAGGTGGCGAGAAACCGCCAGGGCGAGGAGGGACGCGAGAGTCATGACGCCGAGACCGCCGATGAAGATCCCGGTGGCAATTGCGGCCTCACCGAAGTGGGACCAGTACGTCGCGGTGTCGACCACGGCTAAGCCGGTGACGCAGACCGCTGAAACCGCGGTGAAGAGGGCATCGATGAATGGCGCACTCTTACCGCTGGTGGTGGCGATGGGCAGGGCCAACATGCTCGTGATGACAATGATGATGAAGAGGAAAACTAGGACCGTGGCGCGAGCCGGAAAATTCCGGGCGAGGCCGGTGATCCAGTGGGTGACGTAGCGGTGGGCGTTTCTGGTGTGCTGCCCCACATTGAAGCGAGGGCGGTACCGGGCGTTTTGTGGCTGTTTGCTGCTCACCGGTCACTCCTCGATTCTGTTCTGGGGTTCGACTCTCTATTATGCCGCTAGTTGGGCCACTATGCCGCGAGTTTAGGAGGACCGCTGGGCAATTGGGCGTCTAGATCGCGACTTTTGGGGAAGTTCCCGACATAAATGGGCTAGACTGACCAAAGAACTACCCACTCCAACGTTTGGGTCGGGTATTAAATGGAATTGAACCACTAGGGCACTTAGGGGAATGGCATGGAAACGACGCCGGCTCCACAGTTTCTAACTGTAACCGAAGTTGCAGATGTCATGCGCTTGTCGAAAATGACGGTTTATCGACTGATTCATTCTGGTGAGCTTCCCGCCATTCGGGTGGGACGCAGTTTTCGTGTCCCCGTTCCCGCGGTAAAACAGTTACTCGATGTCACATGGTCCGAAGAGAAAACATCCGGTCTGGGCGGATAGTATATCTGGGTTACTAGACGCCGCATCCGAA
>CAYFQJ010000038.1:2888-7583 GCA_964345205.1 uncultured Actinomyces sp.
GTTAGTAACTGGATGCAAAGATAGTTGGACGAGGGGAGGTCTCTATGGGATCCGTGGTCAAGAAGCGCCGCAAACGTATGGCTAAGAAAAAGCACCGTAAGCAGCTGCGCAAGACTCGTCATCAGCGTCGTAACAAGAAGTAAGTAGACGTAAGAACTGTGGGGCCCGTCGGAAGGCGGGCCCCACAGTTTATTTAGCTCCCAGTTCGGTTCGCCCGGGTGGGTCGGCGTTTACCGCCGGATCTTTTTGACGACTCGGCCCGCCAAACTGAAGACGACCGTTGCGGCGCCAACAGCTAAACCAGTTTTGATGGCGAAACGTTTAAGGTGGTCCCAGGGTTCCCGGGCGTCCAGAATCTCCCAACCGGCATCGGCGGCGTAACGCGCCAGTTCCCGATCGGGGTTCACGGCGACGGGGTTACCCACCATTGAGAGCAGCGGAATATCTGAGGCGGCATCCGAGTACGCCCAGGACAACTCCAGGTCGATGTCGTTCTCCTCGGCCAAAGTTTCAGCCACTCGGGCCTTTGCTTCGCCGTGCATCAGACCGCCCTCCAAACGCGGCGTCAAGAATCCGTCCTCCACCGCTATCCGCGTGCCAATACCTCCGGCCGCCCCAACATGTTTGGCGATGACCTCTGTGATGATCCACGGGCTTGCCGAAATCAGCCAGACTTGGTTCCCTGCGGCCAGGTGTTCTTTCAAGCGCCGGTAGGTGACCTGGTAGGCGCGGGGGACGAAGTATTTTTCGTAAAGGTCCTCGGCGATGGCCTCAAGTTCGGAAACGGGGTTCCCGGCGGCAACCTGCGCCGCGCGTTCACCAAAAGTACCAACTTCGTCGGGGTTCTCACCGAAGAGGGAGTACCTGAAAGTTTGGCGAGCAGCGTAGAGGAGTTCCCCGACTCCGAATAGCTTCTGGACGAACATGGCGCGAGCAGCCCAAAAAATCGTGGCGCCGCGCACCAGCGTTTCGTCGACGTCAAAAAAAGCTGCCACGTTCTTTCTGCTCATACCCCTAGGGTACGTTGCGTCTGCGGATGTTGCTTGAGGGGCTTCTCGGGCCCGTTGGGACCGAGACCTCACGTTGTGACAAACTAGGCGCATGACTTTTACAACGGTACATTTGATGCGTCACGGCGAAGTCGACAACCCGACAGGCATCATTTACGGGCGGATGAGCGGCTTCGGTCTGACACCTCTGGGGCACGAAATGGCCGAAAGGGTCGCCGAGACCTTTATTTTTGAGGGACGCGACATCGGGCAGGTAACCGCTTCACCCCTGCTTAGAGCTCAGCAGAGCGCGCTCCCCACGGCAGAGGCCTACGACCTCCCCGTCAGTACCGACCCTCGACTGCTGGAAGCCACATCGGCCTTCCAGGGGGTCAATGTGAACCGGAACCGTTGGGACCTGGCCCACCCGAGGAACTGGCACCTGTACGGCAAGCCGCTGCAGCCGTCGTGGGGCGAACCGTATGCGCAGATACTTTCGCGGATGCGCGCCGCTATTTCGGAAGCGATTGACCAGGCGTGGGGGAAAGAAGCTCTACTTGTGTCCCACCAGTTGCCCATCGTCACCGTGCAGCGTTTCATTCAGGGCAAATCCCTGGCGCATAACCCGCTGAACCGCGAATGCTCACTGGCTTCGCTGACGTCGCTCCTCTTCGAGGACCACACCCTTGTGGGTTGGAGCTACGCCGAACCGGCCGCCGCTCTGGTCGAAAAGGCTCGGGACGTTACCCCCGGAAACTCGGGCGCTGCGACTCACTCCTGAATGTCGCCGTCTGATTCGGTGCTGCTTGGATCCTGCATCGGAGGGCGCGTACGCCGCTGACGGCGTTCAATGCGTCGGGAAACGTCATCCAAGAATTCCCGATCGTCATCGGGAGCTATAAGGGGCGCTTCCGGCTCTGGTTCAGCATACTTGGCTTCAGCGCGGTCAACGATTCGCAGAATGGTCCAGGCGCTGGGCCCCAGAATTGGGATCAGGACAATCACCGCTAACCACACCCAGCGCGACAGCTTCCCGGGGGTGTTACGTCGGGACGTGAAACCCCAGTCCAGGAGGGCGTAAAGGGTGATACCAATAGCCAGAGCGAAGAGTAAGACGCGGAACATAACTACCAGACTACCAATCAGCCAGTTCGATCAGGTCAGCACGAGGAACGAAGCACCGACCAGCACACCGTAGGCGAGTACAAACAGTCCCGTGTTTCGCAGTGCAGACAATAGTTGGGCTCCCTGGGCTCCCCGCACAACGCGTTTCGCGATGACGATCGCAAGAATCCCCAGCAGCGCCATTACGCCCGCCCCGCTGATCGCATAGAGGTGAGCGCCGGCCACGGCCAGCCCCGCACAAATGGCGGAAGCGACAGTGGTCAGCAGATAGATGACACGCGCTGAACCGTCACCGCGACGCACAGCGAAAGTGCGTTTCCCGACCGCAGCGTCTGTGGGAATATCGCGGATATTGTTCACCATCAGCAGCGCCACTGAAGCCAGGCCGATACCGCTGGCGGCCGTCCACAGCCAGTTGGGGACACTTTGGACCTGCACCCAGGTGGTTCCCAAAGTGGCGACCAAACCAAAGAAAACGAAAACCATCAGTTCTGCGAAGCCGGTACCGCCGTAACCATAGGGGCGTTTCCCGCCGGTGTAGAACCAGGCCGCAATAATCGCGAGTGCGCCCACAGCTAAGAGGAACCACTGCTTTGACCAGAGAACCAGGACGAGCCCGGCGCCTCCCGCCACGGCGAAGCAGAACAGCGCGATGGCGAGGACGAACTTGGGGGAGACCGCGCCGCTGGCGGTGAGACGAACCGGCCCGGTGCGTTCGGCGTCGGTCCCGCGGATCCCATCCGAATAGTCATTGGCGAAGTTGACGCCGATCTGCATCATGAGGGCGACAAGGAGGGCGAGCCCCGACATTCCCCAAGAGAATCCGCCGAGACGTTCTGCGGCGGCGGCGCCGACTAAGACCGGGGCGGCAGCCGCGGGCAATGTTCGTAACCGGGCGCCCTCTAACCACATTTTGGTGGTCAGTCTTTGTCGCGTGGGCCGGCCATGTGGTCTGCTTGGTGCGGTATGCGGAAAAGTGTCGGGGGTATTAGTCATGGGTTTATCTCTCATCACTGCTAGAAGCGGGAGAATGCTCCCACACTGCGGAACTGCCCAGTTTGCGTTCCACTGTGTCGCGAAGGGTTCGTCGGTCTATTTTGCCATTTTTTAGCTCAGGAAACGATGGGAGTACCGCGATAAGACGCGGCGCGGCGGCGGGGCCGAGCAGTTTGCGCAGCTCCGTGCGCAGTTGAGGCCCCAACTCGGAGGCATCAATGTGACCGGTTACCGCTAAATAGACGACCTGTCCCCATTCCGGATGCGGTTGTCCCCACACGTGGGCCGAGGAAGCTGGCGGGAGGAACCGCAAAGCGGCGTCCTCGACGGTGGTTGCCGAAATGTTCTCGCCACCAGAGATGAGCATATCGTCGGCCCGCCCTAAAATAGTGAGCCGTTTGCCGTCCCACCGCCCCAAATCCCCGGTTCGCAGCCACCTGGTTTCGCCAGTGTCAACAGATAGGGGTGAGGGCTGGTCGATGTAGCCGTCCATCAGTTGCGGTCCTGAAATTTCGATCCGGGAATCGCTGATCCGCAGCGCGACTTGGGGCAGTGGCACCCCGTCGTAGACGCAGCCGCCGCACGTTTCCGTCATACCGTAGGTGGTCACCAGAGGCAGCGAGAGCGTCAGTTGACGTAAGGAATCATTCAGGTGAGCGCCGCCGACCAGCAGGGCGTCCATTTGGGAAAGTTCGGGGGCGGTGGCCCAGCGGTGCAGCTGCGTGGGGACGATCGCACCGAAAAGTGGGGCAGTCCTCGCTTGGCCTTCGGCGGCGAACGAGCGGATGGCGGCGGGCAAATCTGTGGCCAGGACCGGGAGGGAACCGCCGAGCAGTGCCCGAATTACCACCAGCAGTCCGGCGACGTGGTGGGTGGGTAACGACAGGAACCAGCGACCGGGTTCCCCGAAATGGTCGATGGTGCTCTGCGCCGAAAAAATCAGGGCATCCCACGACAGGCCGACGAGGTTCGGCTGGGAACCGGTGCTCCCCGACGTCGCGAGAATGACATCGCTGAGGGCGCGTCTTCCACTGGCACTTCTGGTCCTGGCTTCGAGTTCTTCGGCCGCTGCTGGCTCCAGATTCTCATCGTGGAGTAACAGTGGCGTTGGGGTCCCGCCGCCCTCGCGGATTTGCCACGCCTGCTGAATTATTTCGATCAGCTGGTTGAGGGAGTTCTCAGTCAGCGACACCGGCAGCACCTGAAGTCCCGGCGCAGTCGAGGCCGGGCCGGCAGCTGCCTTCGAGGCGTCACTTTGCGGGCGAATATGGTGGGACATTGTCTCTCTCGCTCAGGTCATCTCGGCCTCGGATTTAGCCTCAGAAATAATAGGGGAAGTCGTCCCAGTTTGGTTCGCGTTTCTCGAGGAAAGAATCGCGGCCTTCTCGCGCCTCGTCGGTCATGTAAGCCAGGCGGGTGGCCTCGCCAGCGAAAACCTGCTGCCCCGCCAAACCGTCCTCAGACAGGTTGAACCCGAACTTCAACATGCGGAGCGCCTGGGGGGATTTACTGGCAATGAGTCGGCAGTATTCCAGTGCCGTGTTCTCCAACTCGGCGTGAGGGACGGCCTCGTTACTGGCACCCC
>CAYFQJ010000038.1:7593-10801 GCA_964345205.1 uncultured Actinomyces sp.
GCGCTTGTTCGGCAGCGTACGGACGGGCGAGGAAGAAGATTTCTCGGGCGCGGCGGTCCCCGACCTGGCGGGCCAGCAGCGTCGAACCGTAACCGGCGTCGAAAGACCCCACATTGGCGTCTGTCTGCATGAACCGAGCGTGTTCGCGACTGGCGACCGCCAAGTCGCAGACGACACCCAGAGAGTGACCCCCGCCGGCGGCCCAACCGTTAATGGCGGCGATCACCACTTTCGGCATCGTGCGGATGAGTCGTTGCAGTTCCAGGATGTGCAGCCTCCCCCCGACGGCGTCCCTCTCGGCGGCGCTCAGCTGGGAGTTTGCCGCGTGAGGATCGGAATATTCGTAGCCGGATTTACCGCGAACGCGCTGGTCGCCGCCAGAAGAAAACGAATGACCCCCGTCTTTGGGGCTCGGCCCGTTACCGGTGAGGATGACTGCCGCGACCTGGGGGTTAGTTCGGGCGTCCTCGAAAGCGGTGAGGAGCTCGTCGACGGTTTGCGGGCGGAAAGCATTGCGGACCTCGGGGCGGTCGAAAGCGATTCGCACCCACGGCAGAGGACTTCCGGCGGGGCGACCGTCTTGGTCCCCGCGTGAGATCCCCCGGTGGTAGGTGATATCCGTGAAACTAAAATCGGGAACAGCTACCCACCGGTCAGGGTCGAAAGGGGTGGGGTTTTCAACAGGCACTTTTTGGTTATCCACGCCCTCAACCATAGGCGAGAGTCCCTGCGGAAGCCCAGCGCCGTGCGCTATCATATGCGAATGACGGAACTAAACTTTGCGCCCGGTGGCCACTTGCTCCAGGAAACTGATTTCACGCCGCAGCAGTGGCGGGAACTGATCAACCTGGCCGCTCACCTCAAGGCCGCCAAACGATCCGGCACGGAAAAGAAATATCTGCAAGGGCGAAACATCGCGCTGCTTTTCGCGAAAACTTCCACCCGCACGCGCTGTGCTTTTGAGGTTGCCGCCGCCGATCAGGGCGCCAGCACCGTCTATCTGGATCCCGCCAGCTCGCAGATGGGACACAAAGAGTCAGTGGCGGATACCGCCCGGGTTCTGGGTCGGTTCTTCGACGGCATCGAATACCGGGGTGGCAGTCACGCCGACGTCCAAATTCTGGCGGCCGAATCGGGCGTTCCCGTTTGGAACGGCTTGACGGATCAGTGGCACCCGACGCAGATGCTCGCCGACTCTCTGACCATGTTGGAACATTCCGGCGGCAAGGATCTGTCTGAGATTTCCTACGCCTACGTGGGTGACGCCCGGTACAACACCGGCAGGTCTCTGCTGGTCAACGGAGCCCTGATTGGCGCCGATGTGCGCATAGTCGCACCCGAAGCGCTGTGGCCCCCCGTCGATGTGATCGAGCAGGCCCGGGAAATCGCGGCTGAAACCGGCGGCAAAGTTACCGTCACTGAAGATTTGGCCGCTGTCGAGGGCGTCGATTTTCTGCACACCGATATTTGGGTGTCGATGGGGGAGCCGGATGAAGTGTGGGCCGAAAGGATCGGCCTTCTGCTTCCCTACCGCGTTGATCAGGAACTGCTTGATCGGGCCGGTCCCGACGCTCTGTTCATGCACTGCCTGCCGGCCTACCACGACCTCAACACCACAGTGGGGCAGGAAGTCTACGAAAAATTTGGTTTAGTCGGCATTGAAGTGACAGATGAGGTCTTCTCCGGGCCCCGGTCGATCGTTTTCGATCAGGCCGAAAACCGTTTGCACACGATTAAGGCAGTTATGGTTAGGTCGCTCGGACACCTAGCTGCACAGTAGCGCGCCGCCTCAGTTTCGACGGTCGCTTCGTGGTAGCGCCCAGGTGGGGACTCGTTTGCTGAACAGTCCGAGGACGGCCATTAGCGCCCCGAAAAGGATAATCGCGGCGGCCAGCACCGCCAGTGTCACCCCGAGGATCGTCAGGGCGATATTTCCTCCGATCATCGGGGTGATGAACGCCAGCAGTCCTAAACCGAGGGTGAAGAATCCGACCCCTGGGAGTAAGAGGTACACGAAACGGTCGTCGATGGGACCTTCTTGGCGCTGCCAGAACCGGGCGCGGCGGGTATCGCGGCGCAGCCCGGCCGCAAGGGTGAGACACAGAACTCCGAAGGCGAGGCCAATTATTTCCATGTGGCCAAATATAGTGCCCGGTAGGATGAAATGGTGTTCCAACAACTGACTGAAGTTCCAATTGCTAACTGGTCTGCCACGGCGCGCCAACTCTGGCGCCGCTGGGACGTGCAGCGAACCGTCGTCTTTTCGGTGCGTCTGACCGTGCGTTTCCGCTCCGTCAAATCCCGTGCGGGGCTGCTGGTTCTGGGCCGCAACGGTTGGGGCGAATGTGCCCCCTTTGCCGAGTACGGGGCCGCCGAGTCGGCCCTGTGGCTGCGTTCGGCCCTGGTGGGGACCCCCGCGGTCCAGGATGCGCGCGAGGACGTTCCGGTGAATGTGACGATCCCCGTGACTTCTCCGGAGGCGGCGGCAAAACGGGTGTGGGACAGCGGTTGTGCCACCGCCAAAGTGAAGGTTGCGGACCCGCGGGTTTCTTTCGCCGATGATGTGGAGCGGGTGCGGGCCGTCGCTGAGGCTCTGAGTGAAATGGCTGGGGGAAACGCGAAACTTCGCATTGACGTGAACGGCTCGTGGACCGTGAGCGAGGCACGGCGGGCCCTTCCGCTGCTTTCCGAGGCCGCCAGCAGTGTCGGCGGTTTGGAGTACGTCGAGCAGCCCTGCGCTTCCGTCGAGGAACTGGCTCAGGTGCGGGCCCAACAGGAAGTTCCGGTGGCGGCAGACGAATCGATTCGTCGGGCCACGGATCCTTTGCGCGTGGTGGAACTGGAGGCAGCCGACCTGGCGGTCATTAAAGTGGCACCCCTGGGCGGGGTTGACCGGGCCTTGGAGCTGGCCAAAAAGTTGCCGATACCTCTGGTCGTTTCCTCCGCCCTCGACACTTCGGTTGGCTTAGCCGCAGGAGTCCAGTTGGGAGCGGCCCTTCCCGAACTGCCTTTTGCCTGCGGTCTCGATACGGCCAGATTATTGTCGGACGACGTTACCGATGCTGAAGTTATTTCGCGTGACGGTAAGATCAGCGTAGCGTCGGCTCGCGCTGCGGTGGCGTCCCCGCTGCGGCCAAATTCGGTTCCGGTTGCGCCGACAACGGTCACCGACTGGCAGCGCCGCATCGAAAGTATGATCCCGCATGCT
>CAYFQJ010000039.1:0-10693 GCA_964345205.1 uncultured Actinomyces sp.
AAGATTTCTGCAGATGGTGAAGTTCTCGTCCAGGGGCCTTCGATTTTCAAGGGGTACCACAATCTGCCGGAGCTGACCGAAGAGGCTTTCATTGACGGCTGGTTCCACACCGGTGACATCGGCTCGCTGGACCGTGACGGGTATTTGCGCATTACGGGCCGCGCCAAAGAAATCATCGTGACCGCGGGCGGTAAGAACGTTATCCCCAGCAACTTGGAAGATAACTTGCGGGGGCACCCACTCATCAGCCAGATCGTTGTTGTCGGCGACCGCCGCCCGTTCGTCAGCGCTCTGATCACCCTGGATTCTGAGATGCTGCCCCTGTGGTTGGAGAGCAAGAAACTGGCGAATATTTCGCCCTCCGAAGCCATCGACAATCTGGCGGTTATCAGCTCGCTCGAGAAGGCGATCGACCGGGCCAACGCCACTGTTTCACGGGCAGAGTCGATCCGAAAGTTCCGGATCATCCCGGGCGACTTCACTGAAGATAACGGAATGCTGACACCATCAATGAAGGTGCGGCGCAATGTCGTCCTCGAACAGTACAGCAGCGAGATTGACGATCTTTACGGCGGCCCAGCCGAACTGTAAACGTAACAAAAGTGGGTTGGGTCGGACGCAGTTCCTGCTCAACCCGCTCTTACTTTAACGATCGTTGGTGGCAGGAAACAGCCGAGGCGGCAGGGATCAGTCGCCGGTGTATTCCTGTTGGATTATTTCGTGGTGCCGAATCACTTCGGTGACCATGAACCCCAAGAACTTCTCTGCAAAGTCGGGATCGAGGCCGGATTCTTCGGCCAGGCGTCGTAGGCGTTGGACCTGCTCAAGTTCACGATTCGGGTCGGCGGCAGGCAGACCGCCGCGAGCCTTGATGTGACCGACACGTTTCGTGCAACGGAACCGTTCCGCCAGGATGTGAATCAAAGCGGCATCAACGTTGTCAATGGTTTGCCGTTCCTGCTCCAACTCAAGCAGGGCTGCTTCCTGTGTATTGTCCATTTTTTCCCTAAGCGGTGAGGCTTTCTTCAGGTTCGTCGAAGTACAGCTCAGCTTCACCCGTACCTAAAACTAAGTCGCGAGTGATAACAACTCGGGTGACGTCAGGTTGCGACGGGATTTCAAACATCAGGTCCGAGAGGGTTTGCTCTACCACTGAGGCCAAACCTCGGGCCCCGGCTTTGCGTTGAACTGCCGTATCAGCAATGGCCTGCAATGCTTCTGGGGTGAACTCCAGTTCGACGTCGTCCAGTTCAAAAAGGTACTGGTACTGACTGACAATGGAGTTATTGGGTTCGACGAGGATGCGAACCAAATCGTCTTTTTCCAGGGCAGCTGTCGAGGTGAGCACCGGAAGGCGTCCAATAAATTCGGGAATCATGCCGAACTTGTGGAGGTCTTCGCCGGTAATTTCCCCGTAGTAGTCACGGATTTCAGCGGCCGCGGTCAGATCTGTCCCGAAGCCTGTGGTGCGTTTACCCAGCCGTTGGCGGACGATCTCTTCGATGCCACTGAATGCCCCCGCAGCGATGAAGAGGATCCCGGACGTGTCGATTTCGAGGAACTGCTGGTGCGGGTGTTTGCGTCCACCCTGAGGGGGGACCGAAGCTTTGGTACCTTCAATAATTTTGAGGAGCGCCTGCTGAACGCCCTCGCCGGAAACATCCCTGGTGATTGAAGCGTTTTCGCCCTTACGACCAATTTTGTCGATTTCGTCGATGTAGATAATTCCCCGTTCAGCCTTCTTGATGTCTCCATCGGCTTCCTGGATCAGTTTCAACAGGATGTTTTCGACGTCCTCGCCGACGTAACCGGCCTCGGTGAGGGCAGTGGCGTCAACGATGCTGAAAGGTACGTCAAGAAGTCGCGCCAGTGAACGAGCCAAATGGGTCTTACCGGTGCCCGTCGGTCCGAGCAGCAAAATATTGGATTTCGTCCCATCCATATCGGTTTGCGCCCCGGCATCCAGGGACCGCACCCGCTTGTAATGGTTGTAGACCGCCACCGCTAATGCACGTTTGGCGCGGTCTTGACCGATCACCCACGAGTCTAAGAATTCATTGATTTCTTTGGGTTTAGGCAGTGCTAGTTGGCGGGGTGCGACCTCGTCGACCAGTTCTTCTTCCAGAATTTCTTGGCAGAGCTCAACGCATTCGTTGCAGATGTAAACGCCGGCCCCTCCGATGAGTTTCCGGACCTGTTTCTGCGACTTCCCGCAAAAGGCGCACTTGAGCAACTCGGTACCTTCGGCCAGGCGACTCATGTGGTGTGTTCCCTTCCCCGACGCTGCTGCCCCTCATTGGTGCAAGTATTTCAGTCAACAACGTTAGCTTATGCCATTAGCCACTGACGTAGAAACCGCCGGGCCGCCCACGGCAAAAATGGGGCACCCGGCGGTTTACCGTCAATAACCGCTAATCGTTACTTAGCGGGATCGATTTTCCGAGACTGCAGAACCTGGTCGATGAGGCCGTACTCTTGGGCCTGTTCGGCGGTGAGGATCTTGTCTCGCTCGATGTCACGACGAATCGTTTCGATTGGCTGTCCGGTTTGGGCAGCCAGTGTTGTTTCGAGCCAGTCGCGCATGCGGTCGATCTCGTCGGCAACGATCTGAATATCTGATGCCTGTCCACGGATCCCGTCCATTGCGGGTTGGTGGATGAGGACGCGGGCATTCGGCAGGGCCAACCGTTTCCCGGGGGCGCCCCCACTGAGCAGAACCGCTGCGGCGCTGGCTGCCTGACCCAGGCAAACTGTCTGCACTTGCGGACGCACGTACTGCATCGTGTCGTAGATGGCGGTCATCGCCGTAAACGAACCGCCGGGGCTGTTGATGTACATGGTGATGAGCGAGTCCGGATCCTGGCTCTCGAGAACCAGCAGCTGCGCCATCACGTCATCAGCTGAAGCGTCGTCGACCTGGACACCCAGGAAAACGATCCGGTCTTCAAATAGTTTCGCGTAGGGATCTTGCCGTTTGAAACCGTAGGCAGTGCGCTCTTCGAAGCTCGGCATGATGTAGCGAGCTTCAGGCATCTGGCGGGCGACGGCCTCGAAATAAGGAGTTGTTGATGTCATGGTTTTATCTCTTTCTGCCAGTGCCTAGTTGCTGCCCTGTCGGCCAATATCGCGAGGTCCCTGCACAACATGGTCAACGAAGCCGTACTCTAACGCTTCCTGCGCTGTGAACCACTTATCGCGGTCAAAGTCCCGATCGATTTGCTCCACAGTCTTGCCGGTAGCTTCGGCGATGATCTCCGCCAGTTCCCGTTTCATCGCGAGGATCAGTTCTGCGTTAATGCGAATATCGGTCGCCGATCCGCCCGCGCCACCGGAAGGCTGGTGCATCAGCACACGCGTGTGCGGCGTAATGTAGCGCTTCCCAGGTGTTCCCGCGGTCAGGAGGAACTGTCCCATTGAGGCCGCCAAGCCCATGCCCACTGTGGCCACATCGGGCTTTACGTACTGCATGGTGTCGTAGATGGCCATTCCCGCGGTCACTGACCCGCCGGGACTGTTGATGTACAGATAGATGTCCTCTTCGGGGTCCTCTGCGGCTAGCAACAGTAACTGCGCACAAACAGCATTGGCACTGTCATCCGTCACTTCCCCACCCAGCCAGATGATGCGTTCCTTCAACAAACGCTGATAGACGCTATCGCCTAGACCCGGCTGACGTTCCTGCTGACTGGTAACCAGTGGATTGGTCATCTTTGGAAACTCCTCCCCACAAATGGGTGTCTGCGCCTGGAGCGCGAAACATTTACTGTCTACCAAGTTAGACCGTTTCACGTCGAAAGGGGCGGATTATCCGCCCCTTTTCGCTGTAGGCGCATGCTCCGCTTCCCCTGCTGATACTGCCTGGCCTATCCCTTCACGGTTTCGTTTTCCTCTACCGGTTCCAAATGCGCCTGCGGCACCCGAGTTTGCTCGCCCAATTCCCGGTGTGACTGCGTTGAGGCCAGATCGTCCCGCATCCATTTCGGGTCCCGCAGCAGCCGCATCGCGTTCACAATGACCAGCAGCACCGAACCTTCATGAACCAGCATTCCCAAAGACATGGTGACTTCACCGAAGAACACCCCGAACAGGAGGATCACCACTGTCGCGAGGGCGACCGCAATATTTTGCCTCATGACACTGACAGTTCGTTTCGCCAGGTTGATCGCATGCGGCAGTCTCAGCAGGCCATCACCCATCAGGGCGATGTCGGCCGTTTCAATTGCGACGGCGCTTCCCGCAGCGCCCATCGCCACACCGATATCAGCGGCCGCCAGCGCGGGAGCGTCGTTGACTCCATCACCCACCATCGCGACCGTGTACCCCTCTTCTTGCAGTTCGCGAACGGCACGCAGTTTGTCTTCGGGGAGGAGGGACGCGCGAATCTCGTCGATCCCAACTGTGCCCCCAATGGCCTGGGCCACCGGCGCGCTGTCCCCGGTCAGCATCACAACTTTCTTGACGCCGACTTTATGGAGCTGGGCAACGAGTTCAGAGGCTTCGTCTCTGACCTGGTCAGCAACGGCGATAACGCCAATGACCTGCTGATCGACGGCCACAATCATCGGGGTACGACCCTGGTGCGCCAAAGTCTGGGCAGTTTGGGCGGCCCCGACCGTGTCGGCCACGTCGTACTGTTCCAGCAGCCTTTCATTCCCGGCCAGGATCCGATGTTCGGGGACTTCAGCGACGATTCCCATGCCCGTAACTGGCGTGACATTTGTGGGGAGCAGTTCCGGGTAGACGCCGCGCTCACGAGCGGTTTCCAAAATCGGGTGTGCCAGCGGGTGTTCTGACCCGGCTTCAGCAGCGGCCGCCCACCTGAGCACGTCCAGTTCCGCTGTGTCCCCGCCAGTGGCGCCCTCGGCCGAGAAGGCAACAATATCGGTCAGAGCCGGCCGACCTTCGGTGAGGGTGCCGGTCTTATCGAGAGCCACCGCGCTGATGCGGGCTGACATCTCCAGGTATTCGCCGCCCTTGATGAGGATCCCGGTTCGAGCCGCCCGACCAATTCCAGCAACAATCGCGACCGGTATCGAAATGACGAGGGCGCCGGGGCATCCGATGACCAGCAGCGTCAAAGCCAGGACAACGTTCCCACTGACGAGGCCGGCGATGAGTGCCAGGGCCATGACGCCCGGGGTGTACCAGCGAGAGAAGCGGTCAATGAAACTCTGCGTCTTGGCTTTGGCGTCTTGGGCTTCCTCAACCCGGTGGATGATCCGGGCCAAAGTGGTGTCGGCGCCAACGCCGGTGGCTTCAACCTGCATGAACCCGCCGGCCGAGACAGTACCCGCATAGACGGGGTCTCCCGCGGTTTTTTCCACCGGTATCGACTCGCCCGTAATTGAGGCTTCTTCGACAGCACCTGCGCCCTCGATGACGAAACCGTCGACAGGTACTTTCGCCCCGCTCTTCACCAGTACCGTTTCGCCGATCTGCACCTGGTTGGCACGCACTTCCACCTGGTCACCGTCACGCAAAACGACGGCAGTATCGGGGGCCACAGTTACCAGTTCGGTCAGTGCGGAACGAGTCTTGTTGAGGGTCGCAGCTTCAAGGGCGTTGCCAATCGAGAAGAGGAACGTTACGGCAGCGGCTTCCCAGAAGTTCCCGATGATGATAGCGCCGATGGCGGCTACCGACACCAGCAGTTCAATACTGATGAGGCGTGCAAAGAGCGACCGCACGGCCCGAATAACGATTCCGTATCCGGCCACGATGGCGGAGGCAATCATGAAAACATCCGAAAGGCGGAACTCCCCTGTCGCATGGGTCGCGTGTTCGCCCGCGTCAACCCACCATCGGGGCCCCACTACCGGGTCCGTTGCTCCGCCAGCAATCTTGGCGAGCAAGAACGAAACCACGATGAGTGTTCCCGACAGCGCGGGAACGAACCATTTGCTGCGAAACCATTTTTCGAGGGTGCTCACGGGACGACCTTTCGGGTTAAGGCACTGAGAGTGCCGGATAAAGATTTAGGGGAGCCCCGCGCCAACCTCTGAGGAGGTGCCGGTTATTGGGAGCCGCCTGTTGAGGTAGACGCGGAGCATCCAGTTGGAACGGGGCCGCTCAGAATGGAGACGGAGCCGATGCGTAACCGGCTTTAGCAACTGTCTTGATGAGGTCGTCGACAGTCACGGCACTTTCATCGTGATCCACTTCGATCCGTCCGGAGGCGAAGTGTACGGTCACGTCGTCAACACCTTTGAGTCGTCCCACCTGTTTCTCAATTTTGCTCACGCAAGAGGGGCATGAGAAGTCTTCGGCGCGAAGTACTGTGTGTGTGCGGTCAGTGGCGGTAGTCATTGGTCTGTTCCTTCCAGTTAGCGTTTCTTACACCTTTGACATTACGGACCGCGTCCGTGCGGTTCCTTGACGCAGATCAAGAAGCGCAAAGTTCTACCCGAATTGTGTCCATTGCCACTTCTGGCCCCCGACGAGATGGCACTTTGGGGTTAAAACACAAATGTGGGAACCACCCCCTTGAGGGCGGTTCCCACACTGTGTTGGCCTTCGGGCCAGAAGTATTTGGGCGAAGAAATTAGTCTTCGGCAACTTCTTCCATGTCGATGGTTTCGAAGGTTCCACCATCTGTGGTCTGAACGTTGGTTTCAGCGGCCGCTTCGGCAGAGGGATCGGCCGTGAACTCACTGATGTCGACAATGTTGCCGTCAGTGTCTTTCACTGTTGCCGTCGCCAGGACACTCACGAGTCCCTTGATGCGCGCCAGCTCTCCAGCCATGTTGCTGATCTGGTTCTGGTCCTGGATCACCTGGTTGATGTCCATGCCCATGGTTTGAGCGGTCTGGAAGATGAACTGCAGCAGTTCTTCCTGGCCGACGTTCACGTCAGTCTTCTCAGCGAGCTCTTCCATGAAGATCTGCTGGCGCAGGTCCGATTCGATGGCCGCACGAATTTCGGCGGTTTCCTCTTCGCTGGTGTTTTCGTCAACGCGACGTGCAACTTCCTTATCCACCACACCGGCAGGCAAAGAAATTTCAGTTTCGGCGACCAGCTGTTTCAGGAGGTTGTCACGCGCCTCCATTGCCTGGGCACCACGGCCGCTGCGAGCAACCTGTGTGCGCAGATCTTCAAGCAGTTCTTCAGCAGTGTCGAACTCGGAAACCATCTGCGCGAAATCGTCGTCAGCTTCGGGGAGTTCACGTTCCTTGACGGCAATTACCTTGACTTTGATGTCAGCCGTTTCGCCCGCATGTTCGCCGCCGCGAATTTCGGAAGTGAATTCGACCTCGTCACCGGCATTCGCACCGCGGAGAGCTTCGTCCTGGCCTTCAAGCATTTCGCCTGTGCCCAGCTCGTAAGAAACCTCAGAGAGGGTATCAATTTCGGTGCCGCCCACACTGGCAGACAGGTCAAGCGTGAGGAAGTCCCCGTCGGCAGCTGCCCGGTCAAGGTTCTTCAGTGTGGCAAAGCGGCCACGCAGTTCGTCGAGTTCGGCCTGAACGGCTTCGTCGCTGACGACCACCGGCTCGACCTCAATTTCACGACCTTCAAGGTTTGGAATTTCGAAGGCCGGAACAACGTCGACCTCAGCGGTGAACTTGAGCTGTCCGCCCGGTTCGCCTTCAGCGGCGGGAACTTCAACGACCTCAACTTCAGGCTGGTCCAGGGGACGCAGTTTGTTTTCGACGATTGCCTGGCTGTAGTAGCTGGGCAGGACCTGGTTCACGACCTGTTCAATGACGTAACCGCGCCCAAGACGCTGGTCGATAACGCGGGCAGGGACATGTCCGGGACGGAACCCGGGAATGTTGATCTGCGCGGCAAGCTCTTTGTAAGCCTGCTTCATTTGCGGCTGCAGTTCGTCGAAGTCAACTTCGACGGTGAGTTTGACGCGGGTATCCGCCAGTGATTCAACGTTGCTCTTCACAGGGTGTATCTCCAAGCTAGTGGACTATTGGCCTTTACATCCGCGGAGGGCGGACACTGCCATCCATACTACGGCTTTACCTGACCCGAGGGGAACCTACTGGCGCTCCCACAACGTGATCTTGCTGACGGCCAACCGCAAAACGGAGCCAATACAGTCCGGTGAGGTCCCTTTTCTGCTGACTGTGAACCGGTCCCGAAGCACGAGGACGTCAATTGCCGTGAAGTTCCCGCCAATTGGGAAGAAGGTTCCCCAGGGCCACCGTCAGATCCATGCTTTCGCCGTCGCGACCGCCGCGCCCCAAAATTAGGGTCGGAGGAATCGGCGTCGGAGTGACCCCGCGGAGGCGATCCAGCAGGCTCAGTTCCTGAATCAGGAAATAATATTTCCCGTCGGTGTCGACAGCCAGTCGGGGGCTGTTCATCAGCATCCAACCTCGCAGAGGCGTCTTCGCGGTTCCCTTCCCGCCATAGCCGTGCACAACGAGCGGCTGAGATGGAAGGCCCTCACGTTTGGCGGCCGCCACAAAACGGTCCAGGAACCCTTGGGCTTGGGCGCTTTCGGCCTCTTCTTTCAGCTGGTGTTTCTCGGCGAGTAGGCGCGCATTCTCGCGGCGCTGCTCCTCCCAACTAATTCAGCTGGCCTCTTCTTCCAAACCTCGCCGAGCGATGATTGCCTCAGCGCGGGGTTCGTGACCTCGCAGGGCAATGAATCCGTCCAGCGGGTTGCGAGAATTGCCTCGACTTAAGATTTCTCGTCGCAGCTGTTCACCGGCCTCGCGATTCAAACCGCCGTCCTCGCCCTGGTTGGCCTGCTGACGGAACCAGTTCTCCATTTCGGCCACCAGAGTCTCGGCCCAGGTGTACGAATAGAACGCCGCGTCATAACCGACGGTGAAGATATGCGCAAAATAGGCGCTGCGGTAGCGCGGGGGCACCAGCGGATTCGCGACGTCGAACTCGGCGAGGGCGTCACTTTCGAAGCCTTCAACCCCTCCAGCCAAAGCAGCTTTCGCCGCCTCCGCCGTCGGGAAGGAATGCCACGCCTGATCGAGCAGGGCCGCCGCAACCTGTTCCATTGTCGAGTACGACTGCAAGACGGTCCGCGACTGGGCCAGCTTGTCGATGATCGCCGTGTCCAGGGGCGCCCCGGTCTGGAAATGGCGCGCCATTTTCTTCAGCACCTGCGGATGGTAGGCCCACATTTCGTTGAGCTGGCTGGGCAGTTCCACGAAGTCACGCGGAACGTTCGTCCCCTCGGTGGCGCGGTACTGCGTCGCAGTCAGCAATCCGTGCAGGGCGTGACCAAATTCGTGGAAACAGGTTTCCACCTGGTCCCAGTTCAGCAGGGGTTCTCCCCCATCGGCTTCCCGGTGGAAGTTAGTTTCGTTGATGATGACGGGCCGCGTGCCGTGCCGCCCTGATGCCTCCACGAGGCCGTTCATCCAGGCGCCACCACTCTTGCCGGGGCGCGCATAAAAGTCAGCTACGAACAGCCCCAGAGGTGTGCCGTCTTCGTCCTGTACTTCCCAAACTTCGGCATCTTCGGTGACGCCGCGCAGTTCGGGCCGACGCTGGAACTGGAGGCCGAAAAGTTCGGTGGCGGCATAGAAAACGCCGTCTTCGATTACCTGGCTCAACGGGAAGTAGGGTCGGAGCTGTTCCGGGTCGATACCCAGCAGCTCTTCGCGCATCTGTCGCTCAAAGTAGGGCCAGTCCGCAGCTGTAACCTGGTCGGCAGACGCCGCTTCGCCGAGCAGTCCCCGCTCCTTCTGGAGGCCGGCGGCGGCCGCACGCCCCAAACGCTGTAACAGTTCAATGGCCGCTTCAGGACTGGGAACTGTCTCTTCGGCGGTGACCAGGTGGGCGTGGGAATCAAAGCCGAGCAGTTCGGCCCGCTCGGCCCGGGCGACCGCCAACTCAATGATTAGTTCGCGAGTATCCGAATCGGGGTCTTCCCCAAGCCCTCGGCCGAGCGAAACTTCCAGCAGTTGTGCCCGCGTTTCCGGGTCCTCCAAATGGGCGAGGGCGTCGGCCGACGTGAAGTTCTGGATCGGCAGGAACCACGCTGCGCCTCTTTCAGCGCCGCGCTGGCGCGCCAACTCGATGGCGTCCTCCCCCAGTCCGCGTAACTGTTCGAGGCGGTCGCCCTCCAAACCAACTTCGGCTAACTGCCGCGAAATGCGAGCATCGATCCGAGCCTCTAAGAGGGCTGTCCGGTTATTCAGCTCCCGTACGCGTTCCTGCTGCTTGGGCGCAAGGTTCACCCCGGAAAGTTCAAACTGGGTAACCGTCTCGGCAACCAGCCAAGCGGTCTCTTCATCCAAGTCGGGCAGTTCCGACAGGGCGCGATAGCGGGCGTACATCTTCGGGTCCATCCAGAACTGGTCCGAGTGCGCCGCAAATTTGGGGGCCATCTTCTCTTGCAGAGCGTCAAGGTCCGCACCGCCAACCGAACCTGCCAGCGCCCCGAAAGCGGCACTGGCGCGCGACAGCAGCGCCCCGGCGTCATCGACTGCCCAAACGGTATTTTCAACTGTGGGAGGTTCCGGGTTCTCGGCGATCTCGCGCCACTGCTCGGCCTCGGCAATGAAACCGGCTTCGAGCGCCGGCTCTAAATGCTCAAATTTGATGGCCGCAAAATCGGGCAGTTCGAAGGGAAGTGTTGACACTTCCGCCAACGGATTTCCAGCAAGTTGGTTCTTAGCGGTCACTGTCATTACCCCCGAAGCTCAACTGAGCATTTCTCTAAGTAGCAAAGAAGCCCCGATCGAATCGAACGGGGCAACTGGTGCGGGTGACG
>CAYFQJ010000040.1:0-10633 GCA_964345205.1 uncultured Actinomyces sp.
CGGCCCCGCTTTCCAGGGCACCATCAAGTCCGCCACGGCTTTCGGAGCGTAGCTGCGCGAAGGAATCGGCGACTCCATCCGCGTGTCCTTGAGTGCCCCTCCGGTTGAGGAAGTCAACGTGGGGATCCAAATCTTGCAGTCGATGGGCTTGCGTGAAAAGACCCTCGAGATTGTTTCCTGCCCCTCCTGCGGACGCGCCCAAGTGGACGTCTACAAGTTAGCTGAGGAAGTGACCGAAGGACTCAAGCACCTGACAGTTCCTTTGCGGGTCGCTGTCATGGGTTGCGTTGTGAATGGTCCCGGTGAAGCGCGCGAGGCCGACTTGGGCGTTGCCTCCGGAAACGGTAAGGGCCAAATCTTTATTCGCGGCAAAGTTGTTGACACAGTTCCTGAAGAACAAATCGTTGAGTCGCTAATTTTCCACGCCAACCGACTGGCTGAAGAGCTGGGCCTGGAAGGCGAAGAGGGCGGAGTTGAAGTAATTGCGTAAGGTCACCAAGGGGATACTCCTGGGGGCAGCTGCTGTTGCCACTGCGGGAACTGTTGCGTTGATGACCGGCTTCCCGCGCCGTTACGGTTTGACGCGAACAGAGGCTGACCTGTCGCTACCGGGGGACCTGCTCCTTCCTGACGCCACGGTGCAGGCGGACCGGGCCCATCATTTTCAGATCGAGGCCGCGCAGCTGTGGCCGAACCTGATTGCGGTGGCGGAACTGTACGAGCTGTTGTGGGGGCGACCTCTGACGCTGAAGTACGACAAGATTGGCGAGGTCGTAGTCTGGCAGACCGCTGCCGGCGAAGGGCCCTTCGAAGCTTCGCTCTGCGTCGCTCTGCTTCCCAGTGTTGACGGCGAAGTTGTGGTTCACCTGCGTGAACGTTATTTACCGACCACCAAAGCGGGCCGTCGACTGGTGGGTCGTTTGGTGTTAGCCACGGCTACAGTGGCGCCGGGAGTGTGGGGACGCCTGGCAAGCTGACCGTTCCCCAGGTTCGATCTCGCAATATTCAGTGGCGGCGCGTCACGCATTGTGGGAATTGGTTGTTCTGCGAGTAAGGTTGTGTTCGTGCTAACCAATATGTCTGAGCTGTTTCTTCGTACCCTGAGGGATGACCCCGCTGAGGCCGAACTTGACAGCCATAAGCTCCTGATCCGCGCCGGCTACATCAGGCGGGTTGCCCCCGGCATTTACACCTGGCTCCCGTTGGGGCTGCGAGTGCTCCGCAAAATTGAAGCGGTCATCCGTGAAGAAATGGCGCTAGCCGGTGCACAGGAAGTGCACTTCCCGGCTCTGCTGCCCGCTGAGCCCTATGTGGCTACGGGACGCTGGGACGAGTACGGCCCGAATCTGTTCCGGCTCGAGGACCGCCGCGGTAACGACTACCTGCTGGCACCCACACACGAAGAAATGTTCACCCTGCTGGTGAAAAGCATGTTCACGTCCTACAAGGACCTGCCGGTAACCCTGTACCAAATTCAAACCAAGTACCGCGACGAAGCGCGCGCACGTGGCGGTTTGCTGCGGGGCCGCGAGTTCATCATGAAGGACGCTTACAGTTTCGATCTTGGCGACGAACAACTCGACGTTTCCTACCTCGCACAGCGACGCGCCTACGAAGCAATTTTCGAGCGCATCGGTTTAGAGTTCGTAATCTGCGCGGCGATGGCCGGCGCGATGGGCGGATCCAAATCCGAAGAATTCCTCCACCCGAGCGCCGCCGGCGAAGACACCTACGTGGTTTCACCTGGCGGCTACGTGGCGAACGTCGAAGCTGTCACCACGCCGGTGCCTGAAGCTCAACCCACTGAGGGACTTCCTGCAGCCACGACGCTGGCGACGCCGGACTGTGAAACCATTGAAGATCTGGTTGCGTACGCGAACGCAAACTACCCTCGCGATGGCGCCCCTTGGACTGCCGCAGACACCCTAAAGAACGTCGTCTTTACGCTCATCAATCCCGAGGGCGACAGAGAGCTGCTAGTTGTCGGGCTACCTGGCGACCGCGAGATCGACCCGAAACGTCTGGAAGCGGCAGTTGCGCCCGCCGAAGTCGAAGTGGCAACTGAAGCTGATTTGGCCGCTCACCCAGAGCTGGTGGTCGGCTATATCGGACCTGCGGCAATCGGGCCGAATGCTCCCGGACGCAGCGTCGACGATGAAGGTAATCCAACCGGCTCGGTTCGCTATCTGGTGGACCCGCGGGTCTCATTGGGATCAGTTTGGATCAGCGGCGCCAACAGCACCGGTCAGCACGATTTCGGTTTGGTGTGCGGGCGCGACTTCACTTTCGACGGAACAATTGAAGCCGCTGAAGTTCTTGAGGGCGATCCGGCTCCTGACGGTTCGGGCCCCTTGGCTCTGCACCGGGGAATCGAAGTCGGCCACATTTTTCAGTTGGGCCAAAAGTACGCTGAAGCTCTGGGGCTGTCGGTTCTCGATCAAAACGGTCGCACCCAGACCGTCACCATGGGCTCGTATGGCATCGGTGTGTCCCGCGTGCTGGCTGCACTTGCCGAAAGTTCCCATGACGAACATGGTTTAGCGTGGGGCGCGGCCGTTGCACCCTACGACGTTCAGGTGGTTTTGGCGGGTAAGGGCGAAGAAATCGACCAGGTGGGGAACCGGTTAGCATCCGAACTGAATAATTCGGGTTTGGATGTTCTTCTTGACGAACGTAAAGGCGTCAGCGCCGGAGTGAAGTTCGCTGACGCTGAGCTTCTGGGCAACCCCATCATTCTGGTGGTGGGGCGCGGTTTGAAGAACGGCGTGGTCGAAGTACGTGAACGCCGCTCAGGTGTGCGCACCGAAATTCCCGTGGGCGAGGCCGTCCAGTTCACCCTTAATTTGAACCAAGAACTGTTAGAACAGCGAAAATAGTCTTCAGACGTAGAAAGGTCTGCTGTGGCAATCCGAGATATCCGCATAATTGGCGACCCAGTGTTGCGAACTCCCTGTGACTGGATAGTGGACATTGACGACCGGGTGGCGTCTCTGGTCGACGACCTCCTGGAAACAGTTGACATGGATGGGCGTGCCGGTCTGGCTGCCAACCAAATTGGTGTTGGTCTGCGAGCCTTCTCGTGGAATATTGAGGGCGAAATCGGCTACGTCCTCAACCCGAAGCTGGTGGAAGTCTCAGCCGAAGAGATCCAAGACGGCGACGAAGGCTGCCTGTCGGTCCCTGAACTGTGGTACCCGACTGAGCGTGCGTGGTATGCGAAGGTTGAAGGTATCGACCTCGACGGTAAAGACGTAATTGTTGAGGGCGAGGGCCTGATGGCTCGGTGCCTGCAACATGAAACCGACCATTTAGAGGGCAAACTCTATATTGACCGTCTGGATCGGGGAACGCGCAAACAGGCGCTCCGCGAGATCCGGAGACGTAACTACTAGGTTTTGCCGGGCGGCGGGGCCGCTGACTCGTCTGCTCATAAGTATTCTTCAGGAATGAGGCTCGTGGTGGAGCAGGTTCGTAAGCGTCGTTTTGGGTGGTTCACGGGGGCAGTTGTCGCCACCGCACTGTCAATATCGGGTTGCTCATCCGATGGCGCTAAGGATTCACAGTCCGGCCATGAGCCTGGAACGCCGGTGGCAAGCGAAACACTGCAATACCAGCAGGGCTCAGACCTCTTTGGTTTCCGCGTGCAGTTCCCCGCACAACCCGTCGCTACCGACCTGGGTGGCATCAGCGAGCATGACGCGTACCAGTGGACTTACAATCCCGAGGGCGAGGACGTTGTCTATTCGCTGACCGCCACAATCGCGCCCGACGGGTCCACCCTCGATATTTCTCCTGAAGAGCACCTTAATGAAACCTCGCTGGCGATGGCGCAGTCGATGGGTGGGACGGTCACCAACGAAGAGTTCGTCGACTTCAACGGATACCTGGCGCAACAGGGTGCCGTCACAAACGACGCAGTGACCTTACCGAAGGTCTATTTCTTGAATATATACCGCGAAACACGGTTCTATTCGCTGATGGGTATCGGCCTCTCAGAGGACCAATTCAATGAGTTTGCCTCCACTCTGCAACTTGTCGACTAAAGCGTCGAACCAAGTATTGCAATTTCGGGGCCATTGAGGTGATAATGGCATAACACCGTGCACTTAGGCTTTTGTTGGTCGCGGCAAGGACGTTGGGGAAGACGAACCTTGAACACCAACAGGAGGCTCAGATGTCCAGAGGTTTCACCCGCGGTGTACTTTTTGTGCACTCAACGCCGTCTGCGCTGGGGCCGCACATTGAATGGGCGGTGGGTACCGCCCTCAATCAAGATGTGCGTCTCCAATGGACCGATCAGCCCGCGGCGCCCGGAATGTTCCGCGCGGAACTGTCATGGGTCGGCGCTGTCGGGACGGGCGCTCGAATCGCTTCCGCATTGCGCGGCTGGGAACACCTGCGCTACGAAGTGACTGAAGAGGCGACCTCGGGCACTGACGGTAGTCGCTGGGCACACACGCCGGGGCTAGGGATTTTCCATTCACAAATGGACTCCGTCGGCAATGTTGTCATCCCCGAGGGACGAATCCACACCGCCCTCGCCGAAGCCACCGATTTCCAATCGCTTCAAGATGCCTTAGATTTGGCGCTCGGCAAAGCCTGGGACGATGAATTGGAGCCCTACCGCTATGCGGGTGCCGGTGCTCCGGTCCGCTGGCTCCACAGGGTTGGCTGAGATGGGGACAATCGGCGACCGTTTGGCGGCTCTCCTCCCTGAGGGTTGGGATCCGACGGCTTCGGACTCGCAGGCAGACTCGGACGGTTCCGGCGCGTCTTCCGCTTCGGAAACCGCAGCGGAAGTACTGGCAACAGCCGCCCAGTCAGTTGCTGGAGAAACCGACAGTTCCGCGGGGCCGCGAGCCCAGACCGTCGCATTACTTTTGGAACACACCGATGCGTCTCCCGAGGATTTCGACCCGCAAATGCGCCTCGCCGCTGACCTAGATCTTGACGGGCTCCCACTGTGGGGATTTGTCGCCGACCTCGAACGGGTCCTGTGTCGACAGTTCCCCGACGTGGCAGTCACCGAATGGGTAACGGTCGGTGACGTGCTGCAGGCAGTTGAAACCGATCCGGCGGACTGAGCAGCCAAACACTGACGTGGCGGCAGCAAGCGCCCTCTGGTTGGTGCTCCTAATGGCCGCTGATGAACGCTCCCACCGTTGGACGCTGGTAGTTTTCCTGACCCTTTTCTGGGCAGTCGTCACCTACCTGGTTTTGCCACGCCTTCACCGAATGCTGTCGACCCTCTACGTCCCGCCCTATTTCATCGGCAGGTCGCGCACCGCCGAGGGACTTTAGGTGACCCGGTCAACGTGGCGTTGAACGGCTCGGAAGCGGACCTCCACGCCGCCATGGTTCAGGCTGGCTGGAAGTTGGCAGACCCCATCGACTGGCGCTCCTCGTAGCGGATTATTTTGGCCACACTTTCGCGTCGTACCTACGATGCCGCCCCGGTCAGCTCCTAGGAACTATTCGGACGCCCCCAAGATTGCGCCTACCAGCTGGAAGTCGGCGGTTCACCCACACAGCGCCACCACGTGCGTTTTAGGCGCTTCCCAGAAGACTGGCCTCTGCCCGGTGGGGTCCGCGTCGACTGGCTGGCGGCATCCACTTTTGACCGCCGAGTGGGACTCTCCGCGTTCACACCCCAGGTGACCCGTAAGATTGCCGCAAATATTGATCGCGAGCGCGACCACCTGGTCAGTTCAATCGCTGCGGTTTCGCCCGACATCAAAGTGGAAGTTCTGGAGGACTTCTCGACAGCTTTCCACGCTCGCAACGGCGGTGGTGACGCCATCGCCACCGACAGGCACCTACCGATCATCACTCTGGGAGGTTTAGCGTCCTCAGCGTCCTCAACGGTTGCCCCATCGCCCGAGAGTGCAATTGCTGAGGCCGAAAAGTCTGTGCCATGCCCTCCGTCTGCGTATTTAGCGCTCGTCCTCATCATTTGGTATCTGGGGGTGCCGGTGGCGCGCCTAATTTTCGCCTGGATCGACGTGGGGCCGTCAAATGATGTTTGGGACTCTCTGCTGGGGGCAACCGCCCCGCTGGAACACTGGGTCAACTCTTGGGTTCATTCGGCCCTCTTGGCCGGTGACGTCGTGACCATTGTGGTGCAGATCGTCTTCGCATGGGGAATCTGGTCCGGAGTCCAGGGGGGGCACGCCTCCTGCTGATGCTCTTTACGACGTTCAACGTGGTGCACGGGCTGCTACTGGCGACCCGTTCAGGGATGGCCGCACTGTTGGGCCTGAATGTATTTTCGCTGGTGCTTTCGCTCCTGCTGCTCCTGGTGTTGTCATCCGCTCAAATGGCTGACTTTGGCCGTGCCAAACAGGTGCTCCGTGTCTTGCGGCGGCGGGAATGCCGCGCTACGTCCGGTTAGCCCACGCGAGAGCGGCGCGATCCGATTTAGAAGGTTTCTCCGACTGTTTCGGCGCAGAACTCGCCAATCCGTCCGATTGCTTCGGTGAGGATCTCTTCGCGGGGGAGGGCGACAAGACGGAAATGGTTGGGGCGGGGCCAGTTAAACGATGTGCCGTGGCTGACCAGAATTTTCTTGCGTCGCAAGAGCTGCAACGTCCAGTTCTCGTCGTTGCTAATGGGATACATTTCGGGGTCGAGCTTGGGGAACAGGTAGAGGGCACCATCCGCCGGTTCGCAACGCATTCCCGGGATCTCGTTGAGCAGTTCGGACGCCAGTTGGGTTTGGTCGTAGAACCTGCCGCCCGGTTTGATGAGGTTGTCGATCGACTGGATCCCCCCGAGCGCCATCTGAATGGTGTACTGCCCGGGAACGTTGGAACACATGCGCATATTGGCAAGCAAACTGATGCCCTCGAGCAGGCTGCTGGCTTTTTCGAGTGGCCCGGTGGCCACAACCCATCCGGCTCGGTATCCGCAGGCCCGGTACGCTTTGGAAAGCCCCGAGAACGTAAAGCAGAGGACGTCGTCTCCGCACAGTGTTGCGGCGTAGTGGTGCTTCCCTCGGTAAATGATTTTTTCGTATATCTCGTCGCTGAGAACGATCAGATTGTGACGCCGTGCCAGGGCGATCATTCCCCGAAGGATCTCTTCGGAGTAGACGGCCCCAGTGGGGTTATTGGGGTTGATGATGACTAGCGCCTTGGTCCGGTTGGTAATTTTTGTCTCAATATCGCCCAGATCCGGGTTCCACCCGTTGCTTTCGTCGCACAGGTAGTGGACGGGAGTTCCGCCGGTGAGGGCGGTCTGTGCGGTCCATAGGGGGTAGTCGGGGCTGGGGATGAGAATCTCATCGTGAGGGTCCACGATACATTGGAGGAGCATGGCGATGAGTTCGCTGACTCCGTTGCCGAGGAACACTTCGTCAACATCGACGTGGATTCCGGCGGCACTTTGGTAGTGGTTGGCGACAGCCGTGCGGGCCGAGAAAACACCGCGCGCATCCGAGTATCCTTCTGCCTCAGCCAGGTGGCTCACCATGGCTTTCACCATTGTTTCGGGAGTTTTGAATCCGAAGGGCGCGAGGTTCCCAATATTGAGTTTGAGGATGTGTTCGCCCGCCTGTTCCATGCGTTGCGCTTCGACCATATTGGGCCCCCGAACGTCGTAGCGGACTCCTTGGAGTCGGCTGGCTTGGTGGAACTTCATGGGGAGCCTCCTGTGTGATGGCGGTGCCGCTTTGTCGTCACTGTACATAGTGTCGTGTGTTTCAAGTGTAGAGCCTGGGCATAGCCCCGTAAATTTGGTGGCCCGTTTCGTGGTGTCGGCTCTTTCGGGCGGTTAAACAGTTGAAGTGGGGGACGGATGTTTTCCGTCCCCCACTTCAGTTCAGTTGGTGTTATCGCACCAGGTTATCGGGCGCTGCCGCAGCCGCGTCGATAGCGGTGTTGAACAGTTGGTACCGGTCGATGGCTTCCTGGAGGACGCTGCGATCCATCTTGCCTTCCTGCACTAACCCTTGGAGGGCGCGGACGACGACTGATTCTGCGTCGATGTGGAAGTACCGTCGGGCGGCGCGTCGCGTGTCTGACACTCCGAAACCGTCGGTACCCAAGGTCAGGTACTGACCGGGGATCCATGGGCGGATCTGGTCATGAACCAGGTTGTCCCAGTCGGAGCTGGCCACGTAGGGGCCTTCAGTTCCAGCTAGTTTCTGGCTGAGGTAGGGGACCCGCGGTTCTTCGTTGGGGTGGAGGAAATTGTGTTTCTCCGCCTCAATGCCATCTTTACGCAGTTCGTTCCAACTGGTGACCGACCAGGTCGCAGCGTCTACGCCCCAGTCATTTCGCAGCATGGCTTTCGCTTGGCGAATCCAGGGGACACCCACGCCCGAAGCCAGGAGCTGAACTTTGTGTCCACCCTGGTTGTCATGATCGTCGAGCCGGTAAATACCTTTGAGCAGACCTTCGAGGTCCAGGTTCTCAGGCTCAGCGGGCTGCACGATCGGTTCGTTGTAGACGGTGAGGTAGTACAGGATATTGGGGTCGCGAGTATCGTCGGGCCCGTACATCCTTTCGATTCCATCCCGCACGATATGCGAAATCTCGTAAGCATACGCAGGGTCGTAGGAAACGAACCCGTGGTTCGTGGACGCCAGCACGTGCGAGTGTCCGTCGAGGTGCTGCAGACCTTCACCGGTGAGGGTGGTCCGTCTCGCAGTGTCCCCAATAACGAAGCCACGCGTCAGTTGGTCGGCAGCAGCCCAGAACTGGTCGCCAGTCCTTTGGAACCCGAACATCGAGTAGAAGATGTAGACGGGCAACATCGGTAGGTTATGCGTCGTGTAGGCAGTTCCAACAGCCTGCAGCGCAGCGGCCGAACCGGCTTCGGTAATGCCGGTGTGCATGATCTGGCCTTCAACTGATTCCTTATAGGACAGCATCATGTCGGCATCTACGGCCGTGTAGTTCTGCCCGTGGGTGTTGAAGATTTTCGCGGTCGGGAAAATAGAATCCAAACCGAAGGTTCGCGCCTCATCGGGAATGATGGGCACCACGTAGCGACCAACTTGCTTATCGCGCATCAGGTCTTTCAACATCCGCACGAAAGCCATGGTGGTCGCCGCCTCCTGTTTTCCGGACCCAGTGCGGATCTGGTCAAAGGGACGGCTGGGGACTGCTGGCCAGCGGGGGTTAGTCTCGCGACGTTCCGGCAGGTAGCCCCCCAACTTCTGGCGGCGTTCTTTCATGTACAGCAGCGCCGGGTCGTTCTCATCGGGCATGTAGTACGGCGGGCATTCCGGATCTGCTTCCAACTGTTCGTCAGTGATCGGAATTTGGAGGCGATCCCGCAGATGCTTCGAATCTTCCAGGGTCAGCTTCTTCATCTGGTGGGTCGAGTTACGTCCCGCGAAGTTGCTGCCCAGCGCATAGCCCTTAATGGTGTGTGCAAGAATCACGGTGGGCTGTCCGGTGTGTTCCATGGCGGCCTTATAGGCGGCAAAGACCTTCCGGTAGTCGTGACCACCGCGTGACAGAGACCAGATCTGGTCATCGGTCCAATCTTCGACCATGGCCTTCGTACGGGGGTCGCGCCCAAAGAAGTGTTCGCGCACGAACGCGCCGTCGTTAGCCTTGAAGGTTTGGTAGTCGCCGTCGAGAGTTTCGTTCATGATGTTGACGAGGGCGTGGTCTTTATCAGCGTTCAGCAGCTGATCCCATTCGCGTCCCCACACCACCTTGATGACGTTCCAGCCGGCGCCACGGAAGAAAGCTTCCAGTTCCTGAATGATCTTGCCGTTGCCGCGCACCGGTCCATCGAGTCGCTGCAAGTTACAGTTGATGACAAACGTCAAGTTGTCGAGGCCCTGTTGGGCGGCCAACTGCAACATTCCCCGAGATTCGGGCTCATCCATTTCCCCGTCCCCGAGGAAAGCCCAGGTGTGCTGCTGGCTGGTGTCCTTAATACCACGCAGATGTACGTACTTGTCGAACCATGCCTGGTAGATCGCGGATGCGGGACCCAAACCGAGCGAAACCGTGGGGAACTCCCAGAAGTCTTGCATCTGTCGTGGGTGGGGATACGAGGGCATTCCATCAGGCGTGGAAACCTGCTGGCGGAAGCCGTCCATTTCCTCGGCCGTTATACGACCTTCGAGGAACGCACGTGCGTAGGGGCCGGGGGAGGCGTGCCCTTGGAAGTAAATGTGGTCGCCGCCGCCTGGATGATCTTTACCTCGGAAGAAGTGGTTCAAACCAACTTCGTACAGCGTCGCCACGGAGGCGTAGGAGGAAATATGGCCCCCAACTTTCACTCCCTTACGTTGCGCGCGCGTCACCATGACGGCCGCATTCCACCGGATCCAACGGCGATACTTCCGTTCCGTGGCTTCATCGCCAGGGAAGTACGGCTCCTGTGCAACCGGGATCGTGTTGATATAGGGGGTCGTCAACTCTTGAGGAAGAGCTACGTCCCGTCGTCGTGCCGCATCCAACATGTGCAGCATGACGTACCGGGCCCGCGGGCCTCCCTTCTCATCAATCAACGCATCGAGTGACTCTAGCCAATCTTGAGTTTCCTGCGGATCGTTGTCGGGAACCTGGCTCAGAATGCCATTGACTACCGGCCGTTGATCTTTGCCTTCTGTCACAACAAATCACTTCCTCTTTCGGGTGACCAGTGAACATCATGTGCGGACCTTGTG
>CAYFQJ010000041.1:0-286 GCA_964345205.1 uncultured Actinomyces sp.
CTCACCGAGGGAACCGCGACGGGCACCTGGTTTGCGGTGGCCGCAGTCGTTCTGCCCAGTGGTTTAGCGGCAATTTTGATGAGTACAATCGACCGTTTCGCCGTCAACCGGTTAGGACTTTCAGCCCAAACATCAGTCGCTGAAACTTCAACCAGCCACTAAATGTCGTGGTGTTCCGCGTGTCTTGCCACAATATGTAGTGGATGCGCGCATAATCGGTTAGGTGTTCCCCACGTAGGGAAATCGACCGACCACAAGACCAGTCAAGGTTTCGAGGAGCAAAGAG
>CAYFQJ010000041.1:318-6349 GCA_964345205.1 uncultured Actinomyces sp.
CAGTTATGACGTTGATGCGATCAGCACTATCGACGAGTACCTAGAGCGGGCCGATTGGCGCGTTAATGCTAACGCCAACCAGGGCTACTCTTTGGGTGGGATGGTTCTGAACTCCGCGGGGAAAATCGTCGCTAACTACTGGCTCGAGAAGATTTACTCCCCCCGCGCCGGTTTGGCTCACCGTGTCGGCGATATTCACATCCACGACCTCGACATGTTCGCCGGTTACTGTGCTGGTTGGTCACTGAAGCGCCTCATACAGGAAGGTTTCAACGGGGTTCCCGGTGCGATCGCTTCTGCACCGCCGAAACACTTCTCATCCGCTTGCGGTCAGATCGTCAACTTCCTGGGCACACTGCAGAACGAATGGGCCGGGGCTCAGGCCTTCTCCAGTTTCGACACCTATATGGCGCCCTACGTCCGTCTCGACTCGATGACTTACGAGCAGATCCTTCAGCAAATGCAGGAACTGATTTTCAACCTCAACGTCCCGAGCCGCTGGGGCAGCCAATGTCCGTTCACGAACCTGACTTTCGACTGGGTTTGCCCCGAAGATTTACGTGACGAACACCCGATCATTGGCGACGAGGTTTGCGATTTCACCTACGGCGACCTGCAAGAAGAGATGGACCTGATCAACAGGGCTTTCATTGAAGCCATGTCCGAGGGCGACGCCAACGGGCGTGTCTTCACGTTCCCCATCCCGACCTACAACATCACCCCCGATTTCGATTGGGACACCGAGAACGTCGACCGACTCTTCGAGATGACCGCCAAATACGGTCTGCCCTACTTCCAGAACTTCCTCAACTCAGATCTGGACCCCGGCATGATTCGCTCCATGTGCTGCCGCCTGCAGCTGGACCTGCGTGAACTGCTCAAACGCGGCAATGGCCTATTCGGTTCGGCGGAACTGACCGGTTCGGTTGGGGTTGTGACCATCAATATGGCGCGCCTCGGCTACCGCTTCAAGGGCGATATGCCAGGCCTCATGCGGGAACTGGATGACCTCATCGATATTGCCTCGCAAACTTTGGAACAGAAGCGCGTCACCATCCAGAAACACATCGACGAGGGACTGTTCCCCTTCACGCGGCGCTACCTGGGGACGCTGGATAACCACTTCAGCACCATCGGTGTGAACGGCATGAACGAAATGGTCCGGAACTTCACCGACGATAAGTTCGATATTTCGGACCACTTCGGCCACGAAATGTCCGTCGCGATCCTCGACCACGTTCGTGACCGCATGGTCCAACTGCAAGAGGAAACCGGGCACCTTTACAACTTGGAAGCGACCCCCGCCGAGGGAACGACCTATCGGTTCGCCAAAGAAGACCGGAAGCGTTTCGACGATATTCTGCAGGCCGGCACTGCTGAGAACCCCTACTACACGAACTCGTCGCAGCTGCCCGTGGGTTACACCGAAGACCCCTTCACCGTCCTCGAGGAGCAGGAAGTGCTGCAGGGTAAATACACTGGCGGGACCGTTCTGCACCTCTACATGGGCGAAAAGATCAGCAACGGGGAGGCCTGCAAGGAACTGGTGCGCCGCTCACTGGGGGCCTTCAAGGTTCCGTACATTACGATCACGCCGACCTTCTCGGTCTGTCCCGTCCACGGGTACCTCTCGGGTGAACACTTCGTTTGTGAACAGTGCGCCACCGCGAACCCTGACGCCGACCCGCAGGTTTGTGAAGTGTGGACCCGAGTCATGGGCTACTTCCGCCCCGTCCAGTCCTTCAACATCGGCAAGAAAGGTGAATATGCGGAACGCACCATGTTCACCGAAGAGGCCGCCGCGAACCACGGGGAACTTGTGTCATCTTTCCCCGCGGTGAATACCGGTGACAACTAAAGTTAGGGCCGCGGTTGCCGCTGCAGCTGACCTCCAAATTGCCGGGCTACAACCACTGTCAACAGTGGACTGGCCCGGCAAATTGGCGGCAGTCCTTTTCCTGCAAGGCTGCCCCTGGTCGTGTCCCTACTGTCACAACTTCGAAATCCTTGACCCGCAGACGCCGGGCCAAGTCACGTGGGAAAGCGTCACCGAACTTCTGGAGCGGCGCCACGGACTGCTGGACGGCGTGGTGTTCTCGGGCGGGGAAGCGACCCGTCAGCCGCAGCTCTTAGCGGCCGCCCAAGAGGTGCGTGACCGCGGGTTCCAGGTTGGTCTTCACACCGCGGGAGCCTACCCTGGCGCCCTCCAGCGGCTCCTCTACGCCAATGTTATCGACTGGGTTGGGCTCGACATCAAAGCCCTGCCCGAGGACTACGCCGAAACTGCGCGCGTGGCCCCCGCCGGAGTCAAAGCCGCCCAGGCTCTACAGATCGTTCTTGACTCCCACGTCAACTACGAAGTTCGTTTCACCCTGTGGCGCGGCGGACTTGACTATGCGCTCGAAGTGGCGAAGTGGTGCCGCGACATCGGCGTCAATAACTTCGTCCTCCAACAAATACAGGACCAGAATTTGCCTGCCGCGTACGAAATGGACCCGCGCAGCATCGGTTGGACCCGGGCGGAGGCACTGGCCGCCCTGAAACCACTCGGCTTCGCCACCGTGGACATTCGCGGTGCTCAGTGAGGCCGAACCCACTAGGATAAGAAACATGAAACCGTTCCTGCTGGTCTCCACCCGTCCCGAAGAAGATGCTCTGGTCAGTGAATACCAGGCGTACCTTCACGCCTCGGGACTGGCGGAACACGAACTTGAACTGGCCGAGTTCGACCTCATCGGCCTGCCGCCCATCGACCTGACGCTGTACCAGGGGGTATTTGTCGCGGGGTCGCCCTACGGGAACGTCAGCGTCCACGGGCAAGTTTCCGAAACGCAACAGTGGATCGCCGACGAACTGCGGATCTTCTTCAACCAAGTTATTGACGCCGGAACGCCACTGATGGTCACCGGAACCGCGATGACAATTCTGAACGAACTGTTGGGCGGTACCGTCACCACCCGCTACGCGGAACCACCCCAGGTCGTGGATGTGACGCTGACGCGTGAGGGGCGCGAAGACCCAGTCGTATCGTCCCTGGCCGAAGATTTCCTCGCCTACGTCAACCACACTGATGCCTGCGACGAACTGCCCGACAATGCGGTGCGCCTCGGCTGGTCAATCAACTGTCCCATCCAAACGGTGCGCTACGGCGAATCCGTTTACGCCGTCCAGTTCAACCCCGAACTGGACGCCGAAGCGATCAACAAACAGCTGGAAGCATACGCGGATGCCGGCGATTTCGGTGTGGGCGGAATTGACGTCCTCGTCGAAACCGGGCGCCACACCGAAGGTAAACACCTGGCAGGGCAGATCCTGCGCAACTTCGTGGGTGTGTTCGGCGACAAGAATTAGGGAGGACACACCGACGCCCCGGCAGGTTTGTGGGGATCGTGTGGTGCCGCAATGAACTCCGCCACTTGGCACAATGCTGAATATTCTCTGAAAGTGGTTTAGACTTTAGTTCCGACCGTGATCACGGATTAACGCACGATGCGATCGGAAAACTGATGTCCTCATCCCCATCTTCACCCCCACCCTCAAAATCACCTTCACTGTTCCGTTGGAAACTACATGGCAACGGGAAATCTGTGGCTCCCGGTGAAGTTGTTCAACCGCATGAACGGCTCACCTGGCCCCGCACTATCGGCATGGGAACCCAGCACGTTGTCGCCATGTTCGGTGCGACCTTCCTGGTTCCCCTCATCACCGGGTTCCCACCCAGCACCACCCTTTTCTTCACCGCCATTGGCACCATCCTTTTTTTCCTCATCACTCGGGGGAAAATCCCGTCGTATCTGGGTTCATCCTTCGCTCTGATCGCGCCCATCACCGCGGTCACTGCCTCGATGGGGATGAGCTACGCCCTCGGCGGTATCATCGCCACCGGCGCGCTCCTGGCAATAGTCGGCCTCATCGTCCACTTCGCGGGCAGTCGTTGGATTGATGTGGTAATGCCCCCGGTGGTCACCGGCGCCATCGTCGCGCTCATCGGATTTAACCTGGCACCTGCCGCCTGGAACTGGGTGAAAGAGGGCGCACTGACCGCCACAATCACCATCATTTCCATCCTGGTCATCACGGTGCTCTTCAAGGGAATCATTGGGCGCCTCGCGATTCTCTTCGGGGTCCTCATCGGCTACGTGGTCGCAGTGATCCAGCATGAAGTGGAATTTGCCCCGGTCGCCGAGGCAGCCTGGATCGGGTTGCCAGAGTTCCACGCGCCTTCCTTCTCTCCCTCGACACTGGGGCTGTTCCTTCCTGTTGTTTTCGTCCTCGTTGCCGAGAACGTTGGGCACGTGAAGTCCGTGGCGGCGATGACTGGCGAGAACCTCGACAAGTACACGGGACGCGCTCTTTTCGCTGATGGCCTTTCCACAATGTTGGCCGGTGCGGGCGGCGGTTCCGGAACGACGACCTACGCCGAGAATATCGGCGTCATGGCGGCGACCCGCGTCTACTCCTCGGCGGCTTACATTGTGGCGGCAGTCGTGGCTTTCCTGCTGTCCTTGACACCTAAATTCGGAGCGCTAATTGCCACGGTTCCCCCGGGCGTTTTGGGCGGCGCGGCTACCGTCCTCTACGGGATGATCGGCATGCTGGGTGTGCGCATTTGGGTGCAGCATCGCGTCGACTTCTCGAACCCGATCAACCTGAACACGGCTGCCGTGGCGATGATCCTCGCGATCGCCAACTTCACCTGGAACCCCTTCGGGATGACTTTCGAAGGGATCGCGATGGGTTCGGGCGCGGCCATCATTGTTTACCACGTGATGAACGGAATCTCGAAGCTGCGTGGCACCAATTTGGAGGCCGCAACCCCCGCTTCAGCGCCAGCGGGTGCGGACCTGCAGTCGGAAGCGTACCGTGACCGCCACGAACTTCCGGATGAGGGCTTGGATGGGGTCTTACCGATGGGCGACGTCGACGCCATGTATGACGGCGACCCGACTGCCGACGGTAACACTGCTGATTAGTTCGCAGCTCTAGCTTTACGTGCAACAGTTTGGGCCCCTTTGGGAGGTAAAAATCCTACCTCCCAAAGGGGCCCTTCATGTTGTTCGCGGCGGTTAGGTCCCAGCGCCCTCGGTTGCGACTACGCGACAGTTGGGACTATGCGACGTCGCGGCGCCACCGCACCCAGTAACCAATCAGTAGGAATACGGCCGCGTAGGCGATTAGCACTAGGCCGCCGCCCCACCAGGGGAGCAGGCCGGCGCTGAGTGAATCACCGGTGACTGTGGTGGCATCGGAGCCCATGAGTGAGTAAAAGGAAACTCCCGACATTGCCTCACCCGCCGCACCGGGGAGGAACTTCCCGACAGTGCCAAGTGAGGGGGTCGCAATGGCAACCATCCGCAGGATGGGTTCCAGGAACTGGGTGAAGGCAATGATGATGACAATAACCGCTGCCTGGTTCGGAATTACGGTCCCCAAGCCCACACCAATTGCGGCCCACAGTGCCATGGCGATTACGGCGCGCAACAGGAATATCCTCGTTACACCCGACCCCAAGCCGTTGCTGAGTCCGGTCAGTTCGAGGGCGGTCCCGGCAACAGCCACCACCGACGGGTAGGCAATGAGCCCGTACATCAGGCCCACTGTCAGTTGGGCCCCGAGCTTGGCGGTCAAAGCGATGGGCCGCTTAGCAACAGTCAGGAACGTCGGCACGATGGTGCGGTACCGATATTCGGAGGACACGGAGAGTGCCCCGATGAGAATGGGGAATAGGAGGGCGTTGGTTCCGGCGGTCCCATAGATAAGTCGAGCGATCAGGGACGAGGAACCAAGAGGCATCGTCATGTCCCCACTGGGAGAGAGCAGGTTGACGGAAAGTGACAGTATCAAAGCGATGAACATCGCATAAACAGCCATGATGAGGGAGAGGATCCACCATGAGTTAGTGGTGAAAACCTTGCGGAACTCAGCTCCGCCGAAGCCTGACTGGCTGGTCACCAGCTCTCGTATAGAAAATAAAAAAGCCCGCAACGTTGCGGGCTTTTTGTTAGATCATGTCTCAAAACTCAAGCTGAAG
>CAYFQJ010000041.1:6359-10526 GCA_964345205.1 uncultured Actinomyces sp.
AAGCGCCTGGGCGTAACGAGTCATCGGGGGCCTCCTGTGAGGTTGAGGAACAAATCTTCCAGTCCGGCATTTTGCGTGCTGAGATTCAGCAGGGGGATTGCCGCCTGGTGGGCGACAGCACCGATGTCAGCAGCAGTCGCGCCCAGCACAACTATTCCGTTCGGATCGGGGCGAGTTTGCAGTCCCGCCGCGTTGAGCGCCGACGCCAGACCTTCACGGTCGGCCGCGTCAACGAGGACCGTTCCCTGCCCGCGCGCCTCCAGTTCCTTGAGGTTCCCCGCGGCGATCAGATCACCCCGGTTGATAATGATGATGTCCTGCGCGATCATTTGGATTTCGCTGAGCAGGTGGGAGCTCAAAAGCACGGTGCGTCCCTGCGCCGCCAGATCTTGCAGCAACCCACGCATCCAGCGGATGCCTTCCGGGGCCAAACCGTTCACCGGTTCATCCAAAATCAACACTTGCGGATTGGAGAGCATCGCTGTCGCCAACCCCAAGCGCTGCTTCATCCCGAGCGAATAGGTCTTCGTCTTGCGGTCCGCAGCGTCGGTCAAACCCACCAGTTCCAAAACGGCTGGAACTTGGGTGTCGGGAATTCCCATGGCGGCAGCGTAAACGCGCAGGTGGTTACGGCCGCTGCGCCCGGGATGTAGATCAGCTTCAAGGTTCGCGCCGATGACCGTGGCGGGCGAATCGTAGTCCCGGTATTCTTTCCCGCCGATAGTGGCGGTGCCCGAGGTCGCGGCATCCAAGTTCAGGAGGATTCGCAGCGCTGTCGACTTCCCGGCGCCGTTGGGTCCCAGGAAGCCGGTGACCCGGCCGGGTTCAACAGTGAAGCTAACATCGTTTAGGGCGGTTATTTTGCCATACTTTTTAGTCAGCCCATTGACAACAATCGGCAGAGCTTGTGTGTCAGACACCGGGGTCCTCTCGTTGGATATTGCCTCAGAATAACAGCAATCCCCCAACCGAATGTAAGTTCTTCGTCAGGTGCGGCTATGATCGACCTTATGGCGCAGCAGTTGAAGAGTTCGGTTAAGAACGCGGTGTGGAACCTCCCCAACATTATTTCTTTCGCACGCCTCTTGGTGCTGCTTCCACTCACGGTCTATTTGTTGCTGCGCACCGAGTTTCAATGGGCGCTTCTGACGATGGTGCTGCTGGGAGGCACCGACTGGCTAGACGGTTTTGTGGCGCGTCGTCTCAACCAGGTCACCGAGTTCGGCAAGAATATGGATCCCATCGCGGACCGAATTTCGATTGTCGTCATCGGTTGTGCTCTGGTTTCGGTAAAACTTGTGCCACTTTACCTGGTGGTAATAATTGCGTCGGTCGACGGTCTGCTCCTGATCATGGCGGCGATCCTCTTCCGCGTTCCGCCTCCCGTACCGGTTTCCTGGGCGGGGAAGGGTCGCACCGCCCTCATACTTATGGCACTCCCGCTGTCAATATTGGGGGCCGCACTGTCGTCACCCGGTGTGGAAACTGCGGCGGTAATCGTCCTCGCGATCGGCACTGTCGGTCACGTTGTTGTGGGTATCAGCTACGCGGTTGCCATGTTCAACTTGGCACGTAAAGGCACCGACGCGTCACTGCGTCATCCGCGTGTGGCCGCGGAACAGAGTGCGGCGGGATTTGAAGGTCCGCAGCACCAACTCGATTCCGTTTCGATCCGTCCAGCGGGTTTTTGCTATTCGCTGTAGGTTGCTGCCGACTAGCCCGCCTGTGCGGACTGGCCCGACTGTTGTGTCGAGGTTCCTGGAACCAGCAGAGCCGGGTCCACCGGGGCGCATTCACGAAGTGGAACCAGCAGGCCGTTGCTGGAATTGAGGGACTCGACGGTTTCTTCAGACGGCAATCCGTCGAAGGCCTCACCCAGGATAACCGTGATTGTCCCGGTGGGGAGCTGCGCCAGTTTGATTCGTTGCGGCATGTCAAAATAGCGCGCCAAACTGTAAGCGCTGTCGACGGTGGCCGCATCGCTCTCAACTTGGATATTGCCTCGGAAAGCCTCGGGGCTGTTGTCCACCAAAATAACTTCGTAGCCCTGCTCGGTCAGGAAATTGCCGACCGTTCCCGCCAAACCGGACGTTGAGCTGGCGTTGAGTACCTGCACTTTGATTCCCGCAGGTGAAATAGGTCGCGCGTTCTCGGTGGGGCACGGGGTGTCACCCACTTTGGCGTAGACAACTTTCTTGGAGCACTCGGCGCCGAAAGGCGTGGGAAGTATTCCGGCCATTCCCAGCAGTGCCAGGACCAACGCTATCGACATCACTGCGATGAGGGTGCCGAAAACTTTCATTTGCCGTCGAGACATAACCTCCCGGTAGCGCTCACGGGGGGTCTGGGGCGGCGGGGTTCCCTGCGGAACCGGCAACTGGGGATAGCTCACACCCCTAACCTACTTGATCCACGCCCGTTGGGGACAAATCGTCCTCAACCTCGATACGAATAAACTCGATTTCCCCACCCTCAGCGTCGGCATTCGCGGAAAATCGTTCCTGACACACCTGGTGCGACTCCGGATTCCGGTCGACGAGGACGAACTTCCGCCCCAACTCTTGTGCGGCCGCCCCCGTGGTGCCACTGCCGGCAAAGAAATCCAAAACCCAATCGCCCGGCCGCGACGAGGCGGTCACGATGCGGCGCAGAATCCCCAACGGCTTTTGGGTCGGGTACCCCGTTTTCTCTTTCCCAGTTGGCGACACAATCGTGTGCCACCAAACGTCGGTGGGAAGTTTCCCGCGCGCAGCTTTCTCCGGGGTGACCAAACCGGGAGCCATATAGGGTTCCCGGTCGACCTCTTCACTGTTGAAGTGATAGCGTTTCGGGTCTTTCACGTACACCAAAATATTGTCGTGCTTCGATGGCCACCGTTTCTTGGTGCGGGCCCCATAGTCGTACGCCCAAATAATTTCGTTGAGGAACGACTCGCGGCCAAACATCTGGTCCAGCAGCACCTTGGCGTAGTGCACCTCGCGGTAATCCAAATGCAGGTAGAGGGTGCCGGTCGGTTTCAGCAGCCGCCACGCCTCTTCGAGCCGCGGGGTGAGGAACGCCCAGTAGTCCGAGAAAGCATCGCTGTATTGGAGGGTGTCGCCAAAGCTGGTTCGGTATTTGGTTCCCCCGAACCCGGTTCGGTCGCCCTCCTGATCGCGTGTCGTGGTGATGCTGCGACGACTTTGTGTTTTCCCCGTGTTGAAAGGCGGATCCAGATAGATGAGGTCGAAACTTTCGTCCGGCAATTGTGGCAGTACAGCTAAGTTGTCTGCCAATATCACTTGGTTTGGCCCGTCCGGGTCCCACAGGTATGTCACGTGGTGAACTCTAACATTGCGACAGAGGGACTTCGTCAACCACGTTCGGGCCTTTCCCAGCGAAGGGCAGTAACCTGTAAGGGTGAATAATTTTATGGAGGAAGGTCTATCGGGGCTGCTGCCCAAAGAGATGGGTCCCGTGTGGGACAGGGTGTCCGGTTTTCAGCGGCTCCTCGCCATGTACGACTTTGGTATGCAAACGGTCCTGACCAAGGTCAGCATCCTCCAGGACGAGTTCCGCCTGCTGCATGATCACAATCCGATTGAACACGTGTCGTCCCGGCTGAAATCGCCGGAGTCGTTGATGCGCAAAGTATCACGAAAGGGAATTGCCTTCACTGAGGACGCAGTTCGGACCCATATTTTCGACGTCGCCGGGATCCGACTCACCTGCAGTTTCAATTCGGATGTCTACAGTGTGCGGGACATGCTGGTACGTCAACCTGATTTAGAGGTCTTGGAGGAACGCGACTATATTGCGAATCCGAAACCTAATGGATACAAGAGTCTGCATTTAATTGTGGCTGTTCCCGTCTATATGACGGATCGGGTCGAAAAGGTGATCGTTGAAGTTCAACTGCGCACCATTGCCATGGACCTGTGGGCCTCACTGGAACACAAGATTTATTACAACTATGACCGGGATGTCCCCAAACACCTGTTAGATGCCCTCAAACTGGCGGCAGATGTCGCCGAATCTCTGGATGTGTCGATGGAGCGAATCCACACGGAAGTTATTGAACACGCGGCGACCCAGCGTGATGCGTCCTTGCCCCGGAACGAAAAGTAACGGCCACCTTCCAACCCCCGAGGAGGGAGGAGGTGGCCGCCATGGAGGTTGGCCCGGAGT
>CAYFQJ010000042.1:0-10473 GCA_964345205.1 uncultured Actinomyces sp.
AGGATTTTCGTTCCTGGATTACGTGGTGGAGTCGCCGCAAAAGCCAGGTCGTCCCCGCGGGGTCCAGATCGGTCACGGACTGTTCAACATGAGGTAGGTGATTCAATTCGGCAAGTCCGGCGCCGCCCTTGAAGTCGACGAGAACTAAACGCAGAGCGTGCGGGGGCACCCGCAGACACAAAGATATGAGCCACGTGCGCAGGGCTACAGATTTTCCCGATCCGGTCCCCCCGACAAACAGCGCGTGCGGCCCGTCCACCAAAAGGTCAAAATTGACCGTTTCGATTTCCTTTTCCGCATTGAAACCCACCCCAACGGGCACTGTCCACGCGTAGGTGAATGCGTCCCACTGCGTACCAATTTCCTCGACAGTTTGCGGCAGCAAGAACTGTGCGGAGTCAACAGCTGCGGGCAGGTGGTTCGCCGCGCTCATGTCAGATTCATGCATCTCTAACCATTTGTCGCTCCAAACTTCGCCCGCTTCGCCCTCCCCGTCCACAACCAGTAAACAGTCGGTAGGTAGGTCCTCCTCCTGTGTCGACCACGCGATTGTCCACAGCGGCACCTCATCGGAAAGCAGCGACGGGTAAAAGGAGAGGTTTCCGTATGGGCCCGAGTCTGTGCAGATCACGCGGCAGTTGCGAGGGTAGAGAGCTAAGAACTGCGCACCCAACCACGATGCGTCAGCACGGTTACCGACAACTCCGACGGTTGTGCCCGCAGAGGTCTGCAGCGTTCTTCGCCCTCGTGAACGCAGCCAAAGTTTAGGGTATGCGGCAGGTCTCGTGGGCGACTTTTCCCCTTCGCCCCTCTGTGCTTTCGAGAAGCTAATTAGCAGCAGGGCACCAGCATCGCGGTAGGTCGGTGATCGTCGGCGGGATCTCCACCACCACCAGGCAACACCGGCCGAGGTCGCTACAATTCCAACCGACACCCAAATGGTGATCGGGATCCGCCCTCCCCACCGAACCACGAAGAAGAGGATAAAAACTAGCGGCAAGAACTGTTTCCAACTGGGTTTCTTCCGGTCACCAACGGCTTCGGGCCACTGCAGGTTCCGAGGGCGCGCCCGCACCTGCCACAGATTCAGTCCCAATGAGAGTTTGCGACCGGTAACAAGAGGCACCGTTCCGGGAGGCACCGCTCCGCCGAAAAGGTTGCGTGGTCCCGAACTTGCGGCCACCTCAGGGACTTCGCGTAGGAATCCGACGAGCCGCCCCGGACGCCGCTCCCGGTGAGTGGGGTTAGAGGTAACTGTCACCTCCGCGTGGTGCGCCAAAACTGTTGGGTCGGCCAGTTCGGTGGTTGTTGAACCAATTGTGGTGCCATCGAACAGGGGGATGACCGCGCCACGATCTGGCCCAGCGACGCAGGCTAAATGGTAGGCACCGCGCAGCGCCAAGCGGCTGCGAAGTTGGGGTGCGGAAGAGTTTCGGGCAGGCACTGTTAGCAAAGACATGGAGAACACTTTGCCCTTCCAACTCGTCCTCGCCACCCGTGAATTTTTGTCGCTGTGGAAATCTGCGACGTCGATGTTTGTGGACTACGCCCGCCCGGTCTGTATCCACACCCAGAAACAACTTGCCAGGGCAGAAACTCACAATGAGACAATGGGGTATGACCGAGATAAATCCTGCCGAGTTGCAGCAGTACGAAACATCCGTAAGAGGCGGCTCCGCCCCTGAAGCCGCGGTGCAGCGCTGGCGGGAGTTAGTAGAACTCCTCGAGGACGCCCGCCACCGCTACTACGACCTCGACCAGCCCGTATTGGCCGATGCCGAATATGATGCTTATTTCGTGGAGCTCCAACAGTTAGAAGCGCAGTTCCCCGTCCTCCAATCGGCCGACTCGCCGACCGCCACCGTCGGGGGAACTGCTCAAACCACTTTCACTTCCGTCGCCCACATCGACCGGATGTTGAGCCTTGAAGATGTCTTTTCCCTCGACGAGGTCGAAGTTTGGCGTTCACGGATGGAACGGGAATGGCCCGAGGACGACCTCGTAATGACAGCTGAAGTCAAAGTTGACGGGGTGGCAATTAACCTCACGTACCGCGACGGTAAACTGGTTCAAGCCGCCACACGAGGCGACGGTCGTGTTGGTGAGGACGTCACGGCCAATGTTCGCACCATCGGCGCTATCCCTGCCGAACTAACCGGAACGAACGTGCCGGACGTCATCGAGATCCGCGGGGAGATTTTCTTTTTACTCAGCGATTTTGCGCAGGTCAACGAAGACCGCGTGGCAGCGGGGGAGCGCCCATTTGTGAACCCGCGGAACGCGGCTGCGGGGTCGATCCGGCAAAAAGACCCGAAAGTGACAGCCAGAAGGCCCATGTCGATGATCGCCCACGGTATCGGCGCCGTTGAAGGGGGGAGCGATCTGCCGACCACACAGTACGGGTGGTACGAGCAGCTCGCGAATTGGGGACTGCCAACATCGGCACAAACCCGTCTGGTTCGAGGGCGCGACGAAATTGAGGAATGCATTTCGACGATCGGGAAAGAGCGCGACGAAATCCTTCACGAAATCGACGGTTTGGTCTTGAAACTGAACGACCTGTGGCGTCAACAGGAACTGGGGGAGACCTCAAGGGCCCCGCGCTGGGCAGTCGCCTATAAATACCCGCCGCAGGAAGCATTTACCCGGCTGTTCGACATTCGGGTCCAGGTGGGCAGAACCGGAAGGGTCACCCCCTACGCGGTTTTTGAAAAGGTGCTTGTCGACGGGTCCCACTTGCAGCATGCGACTTTACACAATGCGGATGAAGTGAAACGGAAGAAAATCCTTATCGGTGACCGCATCATCGTGCGTAAAGCCGGGGACATCATTCCCGAAGTTGTCGGACCGGTTATTGAAGATCGGGACGGAACGGAACGCCGCTTCGAGATGCCTAAATACTGTCCTTCCTGTGGGACTCGGCTGGCGTACGCGAAAGAGGGAGACGTTGATTTGCGCTGCCCCAATGCGGCAACTTGCCCGGCGCAAATTAGCGAGAGGGTCGCCCACCTGGGTTCCCGTGGTGCTCTGGATATTGAAGGTTTGGGTTACGAAGCGGCCGTCGCGCTGACCGACCCTGAAGCGTCACGGGACGAGGTCGTGGCGGCGCTGGCGGCCGGAAACAAAGTAATTCTCGACGATGGTAGTACGGTGCAGTTCAGTGCTCAGAGCCTCGCCGAGGTTCCCCATGGAGAGATTTACCGTGAGGCTGAAGCTCTGCTTCCCCCCGTGTCCGCCGGGGTGTTGAAATCTGAGAAAGACCTCTTCGGTTTGCGTCCGGAGGACCTAGAACTGGTCAGCGTGTGGCGCCCGATCATGCGTAAGGAAGTCCCCACGGGGGATTGGCAGCGGACCCGTTTCTTCTGGTCGCAACCTTTCCGTCGCGGGGCTGGCAGAATTATTCCGACGACCTCGAAGATCCGGAAGAATGCCACGACAATGCTCGGGCAGATCGAGGGCGCAAAACAGCAGGAACTATGGCGTCTCCTCGTCGCACTGAGTATCCGCCACGTGGGGCCGACGGCCGCGCAGGCAGTCGCGACGCGTTTTGGCAGCTTGGAAAAGATTGCGGCGGCGACCGCCGAAGAGCTCGCCGATGTTGATGGGGTCGGACAGGTAATTGCCCAGTCAATCGTCGAATGGTTCCAAGTTGATTGGCATCAGGAGATCGTGGAGCAGTGGGCCGCTGACGGCGTCAACTTTGGGAACGTTGTTCGAGCTGAGGTGCCGCAGACCCTCGCCGGGCTGACCATCGTGGTCTCGGGCGCGGTCCCCGGTTTCGACCGGCAGGGGGCGAAAGCAGCGATAACCGACAGGGGAGGGAAAGCCGCCGGTTCGGTATCGGGGCGAACCAGTGTTTTAGTTGCCGGTTCGGGGGCCGGAAGTAAGGTCGCGGCCGCTGAAAAACTAGGTGTCCCGGTCGTCGACGCGGAAGATTTCGCCGAGCTGCTGCAAAACGGAGCCCAGGCGTGGGTCCGCAGCTGAGGCTGTCACACCACCATCGTATAGGGGCGCAAAATGAACTCACCAATTTTGGTGAGTAGCGAACGCTGTTCCCATTCGGCGAGGGGCAATTGGCGCGCCGTGGTCAGGTCGTTCGCGAAGATTTCTTGCATGCGGGTGGCGAACTCTCGCGACTTGATTTGGACGTTGACCTCGAAGTTGCCCTGGAGGGAGAGACGGTCGATATTTGCGGTGCCCACTGTTGACCAGATCCCGTCGACAGTCATTGTCTTTGAGTGCACCATCGCGTGTTGGTAGAGCCAGATTTCGACACCGGCGTCAAGTAGTTGCCCAAAAAGTGGGCGCGCAACCCAGTCGGCCATGATGTGGTTCGAGAACTCTGGGATCAGAACTTTCACCTTCACATTCCGCGAGGCCGCCATTTTCAGGGCCGCCAAAATCTCTCGGTCGGGAATGAAGTAGGCGGTGGTGATGAGGACCTCTTTGGTCGCCCGTTCGAGGGCGTCAATGTAGAGGCCACGCACCGGGAAGAGGAGCCTTGAGGGCAGATTGAAAGCCGCTGAGACAGGCGGGTTCCACTTGCGGACGTGGTTGTGGCGCAGGACGGGTTGTGACGGCCGTCGCAGGTAGTTCCAGAAACTCACGAAACCGTCTGAGAGTTCTTCGAGGGCGGGTCCGACGATCCGTACGTGAGTGTCACGCCATTCGGTGCCGAAGTCGTCGCCGATGTTGAAACCGCCGACGAACGCGACCTCATCGTCGGTGATGAGGATTTTGCGGTGGGTTCGCCCGGTTCGGCGCAAGTTCAGAGTCAGCGTGCCCAGCCGGATCTCGGAAAGACGGTGGACAAACATGTGGGGGTGCGGCGGAAAGATCTTGAAGCGGGGATCCTGGTTGAGGTTCGCGAAGCCATCGTAAATGACGAAAACGTCCACCCCGCGATCGGCGGCTGCGTAGAGAGCTTCTTTGAATTTGCGGCCGATAGTATCGGCTCGCCAAACATAGGTCTCAAAATAGATGAAATCCTGAGCCTGGTCGATGGCCTGCAGCATGTCGGCATAAAGGCTTTGGCCTTCGGTGTAGCTACGGATCACCGAGTCATCGACAGGTGTGTCTTCGGGCGGGAGCGTCGGGAACCCCTTCACGCCGCCGGGGATACGCGCTTTCCTAACTTTGTCAACGGCGTGCACGGTGAAAACCGCGGCAGCCTGCAACACAGCGGTCGTCGCGAGCGCGACTCGGAAAACTTTTTTCAACCTACCGGAAGTTGCCTTCTGGGGCGATCTTTTTGCCATAAACATATCTTAGTGAACTATGTCCGGCGGTGCCCACAGGCCCCGGACTGTTCATTCTGACGTCGGATTCTCACGGTCAGCGTTTTGCCGGTTAGACTTGTACCATGTCTCGATTCTCCGTTGAAGAAGTTGCCCGCGTGGCCGCACTCGCACGAATCGCCCTGACTGACGAGGAAACGCAACGTTTAGCCGCTGAGCTTGACGTTATTACCTCGGCGGTGGCGAGCGTTACCGAGGTTGCCACTCCAGATATTCCTGCCACCTCGCATCCGATACCTCTGATTAATGTGGTGCGCCCAGATGTTGTGGGTCCCACTTTGGATCGTGAGGAGGTGCTAGCTGCTGCTCCCGCGTCGGAGGACGGCCAGTTCCAGGTACCGCAAATTCTTGAGGTGGACTAATGAATAACTTATTGACATTGACGGCCCTGGAACTGGCAGAGAAGCTGCGTTCCGGCCAGATCACTTCCGTTGAACTAACACAGGCCTCTCTTGATCGGATCGAGGCTCTCAACTCGCGTCTGAACGCTTTCATTACCGTCGATGCCGAGGGAGCTTTGGCCCAGGCCGCCGAGACTGATCGGCGCCGCGCCGCCGGCGAGGAACTCCATCCTTTGGCAGGCATTCCCATTGCCGTGAAAGACAATATTGTCACGCGCGGCCTGCAAACCAGTTGCGCCTCACGGATGATGGTCGGCTGGGAGCCGCCCTACGACGCGACAGTTATCACGCGTTTGCGAGAGGCCGGACTGCCCATCGTGGGCAAAACGAACCTCGACGAGTTCGCCATGGGGTCCTCTACGGAGCACTCCTACTTCGGCCCGACCTTGAACCCCTGGGATGAAGAGCGCGTACCCGGAGGTTCCGGTGGCGGCTCAGCGGCCGCAGTCGCTGCCTATATGGTGCCGCTGGCTTTGGGGTCAGACACTGGCGGTTCGATCCGTCAGCCCGGTTCATTTACCGGAACCGTTGGGGTAAAACCCACATACGGGGCGGTTTCTCGCCACGGCTTAGTGGCGATGGCTTCGTCGTTGGATCAAATCGGCCCGGTAGCCCGCACCGTTAGCGACGCTGCTGCACTGCAAGAGCTACTTTCTGGCCACGATCCGTTGGACGCAACCTCTCTGCCCGAGTCGCCCGCTGCAGTTACGGCCGCGGTCGACACAGTTGGCGACAGCACCGACGCGAAGGGTTTACGAATCGGCGTCGTAAAGGTCGACACCAGCGAAGGTTACGATCCGGAAGTTCTGGAAGTTTTCAACCAGACGCTTGACAGTCTGCGCGCTGCAGGTGCCGAAATTGTTGAGGTCGACTGTCCCAGTTTCGTGAACGCACTGGGTGCCTACTACCTAATTATGTCGGCCGAAGTGTCTTCGAATATGGCACGTTTCGACGGGATGCGTTTCGGGCTCCGTGTTGAACCAGCCGAGGGTCCCGTGACTGTTGACCGGGTGATGGCTGCTAGTCGCGAAGCCGGGTTCGGCGACGAAGTGAAGCGCCGAATCATCCTGGGAACACATGTGCTTTCGGCTGGATATTACGATTCGTATTACGGGTCGGCGCAGAAGGTACGCACACTTGTCCAGCGGGATTTGGCCGCGGCATTTGACCAGGTTGATGTAATCGTTTCGCCAACCACTCCCAGTGTGGCCTTCAAAATGGGGGAGCGCGTCAGCGATCCTCTGTCCATGTATTTGAACGATTTGGGGACAATCCCAGCGAACCTGGCAGGTGCGCCGGCACTGTCGGTGCCCAATGGTGTTACGGCGGCGGGACTGCCGGTGGGACTCCAAGTTATCGCCCCCATCCGCGCTGACGACGCAATGTATCGGGTCGCGAAACTGGTTGAGAACCTCAGTGGTGATGTGGCGGCAGCTAATCCTGCTGCACAGTGGGAAGGTGAATAGGCAATGACTGAACTTATGGCGTATGACGAAGCGGTTAAGCGTTTCGACCCGGTGATGGGAATCGAAGTACACGTCGAGCTCTCCACAGACACCAAAATGTTTGATCATGCCCCCAACGGTTTCGGTGGGGAACCGAATACTCTGCTGACGTCGTGCTCGCTGGGGCTGCCCGGGTCACTGCCGGTCGCCAACGAGAAAGCGGTCGAATCAGCGATCCGGATCGGTTTGGCTCTGAACTGTGACATCGCTGAGTACTGCAAGTTCGCGCGGAAGAACTATTTCTATCCGGACCTGGCGAAGGCCTACCAAATCTCTCAGTCCGATGAACCGATTGCTTTTGACGGTTGGGTCGACGTAGAGCTGGACGACGGCGAAATCTTCCGCGTTCAAATTGAACGCGCACACATGGAAGAGGACGCGGGGAAGAACACGCACGTGGGCGGGACTGCTGGCCGTATCCACGGTGCTGATTACTCTTTGGTTGACTACAACCGTGCTGGTGTTCCGCTTGTGGAAATCGTGAGCCGACCGATTGAAGGGGCAGGCGAACGCGCTGCCGAGGTCGCGGCGGCCTACGTGCAAACGCTGCGGGATATTTTCCGCGCCCTCGATGTTTCAGAGGCGCGGATGGAACGCGGCAACGTCCGTGCAGATATCAACGTCTCGCTGCGCGACACTCCTGAGTCGCCGCTGGGCACACGCACCGAAACGAAGAACGTCAACAGTTTCCGTTCCATTGATAGGGCGGTTCGCTACGAAATCAGTCGCCAGGCAGCCGTATTGGCTCAGGGCGGAAGTATCGTGCAAGAGACGCGACACTTCCACGAAGAGGATGCCTCGACATCTTCGGGCCGCCCCAAGTCAGATGCTGATGACTACCGTTATTTCCCCGACCCGGACCTGGTTCCTTTGATGCCCTCTCCTGAGTGGGTAGAGGAGCTGCGTCAGGGCCTTCCGGAAATGCCGCTGGCCAAACGGAAACGTTTGGACAAAGAGTGGGGTTTTACCCACCTCGAAATGAGGGACATCGTCTCTGCGGGCGCCCTCGAAATTATTGAGGCCACAGTTGCCGAAGGCATCACGCCGGCAGCTGCCCGCAAATGGTGGATGGGTGAACTGTCCCGCGTAGCGAACGAGAAGTCCGTCGACCTCGGCGATCTCACCATTACACCCGCGCAGGTTGCTGAGCTCCAGGGGCTGATTGACGCCAAGAAAATTAACGACAAGATCGGCAAGCAGGTATTGCAGGGGGTGCTTGCTGGCGAGGGCGACCCGTCCGAGATCGTGGAAACGCGCGGTCTGGAGATCGTTTCAGATGACTCCGCGTTGACGGCGGCCATTGCCGAGGTTATCGAAGCCAACCCGGATGTGGTGGCGAGAATCCTTGACGGGAAGGTCCAGGCAGTGGGGGCCCTCGTCGGTGGGGTGATGAAGGCAACTCGCGGCCAAGCCGATGCGGCGCGGGTGCAGCAACTGATTGCCGAGGCACTCAACCTTTAACGGTCGGGCAGCTTCAAGGCGTGAAGCAGCGAGGATCCGAATCGGTGTCGCAGGCACCGGCGTTCCTCGCTGCTTCAAAATTTGTACGAGCTTTGTTGGCGGTGTCAATTAGCGGTCTCACGGAATAAAAACCGCCAACAAACCACATGAATCGTGACATAGACTCTAGGACGTGTGGCCCTGGGATTGGCCGAGGCCGTAAGTACCGACGTTGTCAAAGGATTCTTTTTATGCATATTTCCCCGTCTTACACGGCCTCGTACCGCCTGAAGGTGGATGAATCAAAGATCCGTGTTTCCGACATAGTTGAGGCAGTTTCCAGCACGCACGCTTCCATCAAAGGTTTGGATGTTGCCGAATCTGATGGTTCCAAGATGATTATCGACGTGACCTGCGATCTGGAGAACTCCGACCACCGACGGACTGTCACCGAGAAGCTGCGGTCAATGGATGGGGTCGCTGTTCTGAGCGTGGCCGATAAAACTTTCCTGGACCACATCGGTGGAAAGCTCGAGATCGCTTCGAAAACTCCGCTGCGCAACCGTGACGACCTGTCCCGCATTTACACCCCTGGAGTGGCGCGGGTTTGCACATCGATCCACGACAACCCCTCGAAGGCGCACCTGCTGACGATCAAAGCGAACACTGTCGCTGTCGTTTCGGATGGTACCGCCGTTCTTGGTTTGGGCGATATTGGTCCCGAAGCGGCGCTCCCCGTCATGGAGGGCAAAGCGGTTCTTTTCAAACACTTCGGTGGTGTTGACGCGTGGCCCGTGGTCCTCGATACCAAGGACACTGAAGAGATCATCAGCATCGTCAAAGCCATCGCGCCGGCCTACGGTGGCATCAACCTCGAAGATATTTCTGCTCCCCGCTGTTTCGAAATCGAGGAACGCCTAAGGGAAGAGCTCGACATCCCGGTTTTCCACGATGATCAGCACGGAACCGCGATCGTTGTGCTCGCCGCCCTCATCAACGCCCTCAAACTGACCAAGAAAGACATCAAAGATGTCCGCATCGTCGTTTCGGGTGTGGGTGCTGCGGGCTCGGCAATCATCAAACTGCTCAAGGCACAGGGTGCCACCGACATCGTCGGCTATGGGCGTGACGGCGCACTTTCTGCGGATAACGTCGAAGGCATGCATGAGTCTCGCCGCTGGCTGGCGGAGAACACGAACCCGCGCCGCGTCACCGGTGACCTCAAAGCTGGCCTGGTCGACGCCGACGTTTTCATCGGTGTCTCCCGCGCGAATATTCTGGACGAAGCTGATATTGCCACCATGGCTGACGGCGCAATCGTCTTCGCCCTGGCCAACCCGAACCCTGAAGTTGACCCGTATGCGGCCTCTAAGCACGCCGCTGTGGTGGCAACTGGAAGGTCGGATTTCCCGAACCAAATCAACAACGTTTTGGCGTTCCCCGGACTTTTCCGTGGCCTGCTCGACGCGCGTGTCCCGCAGATTACGACCGAAGTGCTCCGGGTTTCCGCTCAGGCAATCGCGGATGTAATCACCGAGGATGAGCTCAGCACCAACTACATCATCCCCGGTGTCTTCGACGATCGGGTTGCTCGTGGAGTCGCCAAAGCGGTGAAGAAGTCGGTTGCTGACCTCGAGTCCATCGAAGTCGTCCCTCAGGAAGACATCGGACCTGCTGGCGATCAGCTGACCAGCTGACTTCGCATAGCGTCTAATTACGAACTAGCGGCCCGAGGGGCCCAGCCATTTCTGGTTGGGACCTCCGGGCCGCTAGCTGTTCTGCACGCAGCTGTGCAGCGCAAAAAATATGGGGTCGCTCCCAGATTGCGGA
>CAYFQJ010000043.1:0-10000 GCA_964345205.1 uncultured Actinomyces sp.
GAAGAGATCAAAGAGGCCCTCGGGTCTCTTGGCATGGTCCTGAAGGACGCCCCGCTGCCCTCGGGTGGCATCGATGGCGACGGAAGCTCAATCTTCAGTGATAACCCGTCCGCGTAAGCTGTCTCAAATTTTCAGATAATCAGGAGCAACTATGCCCACCCCAAAGAAGGGACCCCGCCTCGGCGGTAGCCCCACGCACCAGCGTCATATCCTTGCCAACATGGCGAGCCAGCTGATCGACAACGGATCGCTGATCACCACTGAGGCGAAGGCCAAGGCACTTCAACCGGTGTTTGACAAGCTTGTCACCAAAGCGAAGCGTGGAGATATCCACTCACGTCGCCTCGTGCTCAAGACCCTGCGTAACGACGAAGCTGTCTACCAGCTTTTCGACGAAGTTGTCCCGCAGATCGACTCCGAGCGCCAAGGCGGATACACCCGCATTACGCGCATCGGAAACCGTAAGGGCGACAATGCGCCCCTCGCGGTAATCGAAATTGTTACCGAACCGCTAATGAAGAAGGCCGTGGTTAAGGAAGCGACAGCAGCCGCCGAAAAAGCCGCGCCGAAAGAAACTGAAGATCAGATCGTCCTCGAAGCCGGGGAAGAACTGACCGCTGAGAACGCCGAAGAAACAGCTGGAGACAACAGCTAGTCTGGCGCAGTAATTTACTAGGTTCTGTTCAGCCGAGAGTTCGCAAGGACTCTCGGCTGAACTGCATTAAGTGCATCAGTGACGGGCAAGTACAATGGGGAACATGAATCAACCCATCCAAACCCTCTGCGTCGACTGTGGCGGGGGAGGAATTAAGGCATCCGTGCTTAACCAAGACGGCGTCCAGAACGGGCCCGCTTTGCGGGCACGGACGCCCTACCCGCTCCCTCCGCAATTGCTGATCGACACCATCGCAGACCTCGCCGCGCAACTGCCGCAGGCGGACCGCGTAACCGTGGGAATTCCGGGAATGATCCGCCACGGAATTGTGATTGCCACGCCGCATTACATCACCAAAGATGGTCCACGTTCTAAGGTGTTGCCCGCACTCAAAAGACAGTGGGATCACTACGATATGGCGGGCGCCCTCAGTGCCGCCCTCAAACTGCCCGTGAAAGTCCACAACGACGCTGAAGTCGCGGGCTTTGGTGTGATCAGCGGGCACGGCCTCGAAATGATCATCACCTTGGGGACCGGCCTCGGCAACGCCATTTACGACAATGGGAAACTCGCTCCCCACGCCGAAGTTTCGCAGGGGCTGGTGCGGTGGGGACTCAGTTATGACGACTACATTGGAGAACACGAACGGTTGCGCCTAGGCGATGGGCACTGGTCGCGGCGGGTGCGAAGAATTATCGAAAGCCTCCAACCGGTGTACCTGTGGGACCGGCTCTACCTGGGCGGGGGGAACTCGAAACGACTCACCGCGCCGGTGCGGATGAAGTTACCGCCGGAAGTCGTTCTGGTCCCGAATTCGGACGGCATCATGGGGGGAGTCAACGTATGGAAGCACTAGCGGAGGGCGCGGATACCGGTCCCGACGTGCAGCAGCGAATCCGGCTCGACCTCGCCTACGCTGGGACCTATTTTCACGGGTGGGCCGCCCAACCGGAACTTAGAACTGTCGAAGGAAGTATTGCGGACGCTCTCAACACGGTGCTGCGACGACCCGCCACGCTGACCGTTGCAGGTCGGACAGATACGGGTGTGCACGCGGCAAACCAGGTCGCCCACTTTGATCTGAACTCGCAAGAGTGGGGCCGGTACGAGGGCGAGCTGGCAACACTCATGAAGCGATTACAGGGCCTGATCAATCGGGACTATTCCGCCCTGTGGCAAACCGAAACGGTTCGCAAAGTTTTCGGGCGTCAAGAAACGCGGGACACCTCCGACCTCGTGCTGAAAAAACTGGTGGCGGTTCCCGAAACATTCGATGCTCGATTCAGCGCCAGCGGACGTCAATACTGCTACCGGGTCGCCACCAATCCCGAGCACTACGATCCAAGCCGACGCACCGATATCCTGTGGAGTCGAAGTGGCTCCCTGGACGCGGACGCCGTCCGTAAAGGCGCCGACCTCTTGGTGGGGGAGCACGACTTCCTGTCATTTTGCCGTCCTCGTGAGGGCGCTACGACCATCAGAACTCTCCGGGAGATTCGCGTCGTTAACCAGAACGACCACTGGGAACTCTGGTTCCACGCGGATGCCTTCTGCCACTCAATGGTCCGCTCACTGGTTGGCGCGCTGATGATGGTGGGGAATGGCCAGAGAAATCCCGGTTGGGTTTCGGAATTACTTGCGGAGCCTGCCCGCACGCATGGCGTGCCAGTGGCTCCCGCGCGCGGCCTCACACTTGAAAACGTTGACTACCCCGAGCCGTCCCAATGGGCGGACCGTGCCCGCGTGGCACGGCAGCGCCGAGACGCTGAACCTTGCTGCAGTTAGAATTGCAGATGAGGAATGGCGCACACTTGTGCGGTATCTTTGACCGCTTTCATACCGATGGCTAAACTAAAGAACGTTGTGTGGCTTGCGCATTTTTCGCACCTCCCACTCGCGGATGCGCAGAAGGGTCACCTGCAAGGAATTCTTCCCGAGAATTAGTTGTTGACGCCCCGCCGTTGACCGACTGGTTCCATGATTGAAAGAAATGAAGGCTACGCTAGTGCGCACCTACACACCTAAGCCTGGGGACGCTGACAAAAAGTGGTACGTCATCGACGCGTCCGGAGCTGTACTCGGCCGTATGGCTGCACAGATTGCCGCGATCTTACGCGGAAAGCACAAGGCTACTTTCACGCCAAACGCCGATATGGGCGATTACGTAATCGTTATTAACGCTGACAAGGTCGTCCTAACCGGCAGCAAGCTGGATCAGAAGATGGCTTACAGCCACTCGGGTCGCCCCGGGGGCCTCAAAGCTGTCAGCTACCGTGAACTGATGGCTAAGAACCCTGAACGGGCCATTGAGAAAGCAGTTAAGGGCATGCTGCCAAACGGATCGTTGGGACGTGAACAGGGCAAGAAGCTCCACGTTTACGCCGGTGCTGAGCACCCCCATACCGCGCAGAAGCCAGAAGTTTACGAACTGAAGCAGATCGCCCAGTAGTCTCTGGCCGACCTAATTATTTTATTCTGAGGAGAACCGTGGCAGAGACCACTGAAGTTGTCGAACAGGTTGAACTGGAAGAGGAATCAGCACCTACCTCGTACACCAGCGAAACCACCCCCACCGTTGAAGGTGCGGGACAGTCAATCATTGCTCCAGGCATTGGCTTGGGGCGTCGTAAAGAAGCCATCGCGCGTGTTCGCCTGGTTCCTGGCACCGGCCAGTGGACTGTCAACGGACGTCAGCTAGATGACTACTTCCCCAATAAACTGCACCAACAGTTGGTGAGCGACCCGTTCGTTCTCTTGGGCTTGGAAGACCGTTTTGATGTTGTGGCCCGTATTTCGGGCGGTGGCCCTTCGGGGCAGGCCGGCGCGCTGCGTCTTGGCGTGGCACGGGCCCTCAACGAAATTGATCGTGACGTGAACCGCCCCGCTCTGAAGCGTGCCGGATTCCTGACACGCGACGCTCGTGCTGTGGAACGCAAGAAGGCGGGCCTCAAGAAGGCGCGTAAAGCATCCCAGTACTCCAAGCGTTAATCAAGCTTGTCGATTTGGCTTCACCCGCACATTGCGGGTGGAGCCAAATTTGCTTAAGGAACCTTCCCGGTGCCAACTATTGGGCCGGTGCGGCCTATACTTATGGCGGCGAAGAAACGAAGCCAGAATGTCCTGGCTGATAGGAGATCAGAAACGTGGCACGACTTTTCGGTACTGACGGTGTACGCGGGCTTGCAAACCGTGATGTTACGGCCCAGTTGGCACTGCAAATCGGGGAGGCAGCTGCCCGGGGGATCGCTGGTGAAGACAGCCAGGGCGCAACTAAACCAATCGCTGTTGTCGGCCGGGATACCCGTATTTCCGGGGAGTTCCTTGACCACGCCATTTCAGCTGGTTTGGCAGCCGCAGGGATGGACGTCGTGCGAGTTGGTGTGGTTACGACGCCGACGGTGGCACATCTGGCTGCTGCGGACGACCAGGTTGCCTTGGGGGTAATGATCTCTGCCTCCCACAACCCGATGCCCGATAACGGAATCAAACTCTTCGCCCACGGCGGCTACAAACTTGACGATGCGGTAGAAGACCACGTCGAATCACTCATCGGCCAGGAATGGGAAAGGCCAACCGGTGGCGACGTCGGCGATATTATGTGGGACCCCGAACCGGCTGAACGTTCCTACATCAATCACCTGGTCGAATCTGTCGGCGCCGATCTGACCGGTCTGCGGATTGCTGTCGACTGCGCCAACGGTGCCGCCAGCCGCATCGGTCCGGCTGCTTTGCGTGCCGCCGGCGCCGAAGTGGTAGTTATCAATGCTGAGCCGGACGGTCACAATATTAATGACCGGGCCGGATCGAACCACCCGGAAACTCTCCAGGCTTTCACAGTGGAGTCCGGTGCCGATTTCGGCGTGGCCTACGACGGCGACGCTGATCGTTGCATCGCTGTTGATGCAGCCGGAAATGTGGTTGACGGAGACAAGGTCATGGGAGCGTTGGCTCTTGACTTGAAATCTCGCGGAGAACTGGCACACGACACCCTCGTGGTGACCGTCATGAGCAACCTGGGGTTGCTGCTGGCCATGGAAGAGGCCGGGATTCGCACCGTCCAAACCGCTGTGGGTGACCGTTACGTTCTGGAAGCCATGCGTGAGGGCGACTTCACCCTGGGCGGGGAGCAGTCTGGCCACATCATCGCCTCCGCATACGCAACAACCGGCGACGGGATCCTCAGTTCGATCCTCATCGGTCGCATGCTGAAAACAACCGGCCAGACTTTGGCGCAACTGGTTGAACCAATCACTCGTCTGCCGCAAACCCTGGTGAACGTTCCCGGTGTTGACCGCGCCGGTGTCAGTAATCCCCAGTTGCAGGAGGCCGTCGAGGCCGCCGAGGAAACTTTGGGCAATACCGGCCGGGTCGTTTTGCGTGCCTCCGGCACCGAACCTTTGGTGCGCGTCATGGTGGAGGCGGCCACGCAGCAGGAATCTGATCGCGTTGCCGCGTCACTGGCCCAGTCGGTGAAAGAGTTCATCAGCCTGTAGGCCCCGGCCAAGGGTGACGGCGAAACGGCGGTGTTTTCCGTCAGACTTTGCGCAGGGAAATTTCATCGACCCGATGGTCGCTGTCCTTGTGCAGGATGAGCGTGGCACGCGGTTTCGTCGGCGCGACGTTTTCGATCAGGTTCGGCATGTTGATGGTCCGCCAAATACGGCGGGCCGTTGCAACCGCATCCCGGTCGTCCAGCTCGGCGTAGGCATGGAAATAAGAATCGGGGTTAGAAAAAGCGGTGGCGCGTAACTGCAGGAAACGGGTCACGTACCAGCGTTCGACATCTTCTGGGTCCGCATCGACATAGATGGTGAAATCAAAATAGTCGGCGACGGTAACACCGGGCGCGTCCGGGGTCGCGCGTGAGGGGGCCAGAACATTCAGTCCCTCAACAATCAGGATATCCGGCTGACTGATAGTCACAGTTTCATCAGGGACGATGTCGTAGGTGACATGCGAGTACACCGGCGCGTTCATGTGGGGGTTACCAGCTTTGACCCCGGCAATGAAATGCAGCAGCGCTTGCCGGTCGTAAGATTCGGGGAACCCCTTGCGGTCCATCAGGCCCTGTTGCAGCAGGTGCTGGTTCGGGTATAGGAACCCGTCAGTGGTTATCAGGTCGACACGTGGCGTGCGGGGCCAGCGTGTCAACAACAGTCGCAGCAGCCGACTGACAGTAGATTTCCCGACGGCCACGGACCCGGCCACACCAATAATGAAGGGCGTTGGCGCCGTGTGTGGTTCCTGCAGCAGCGAGCGAAGGTGCGACCCCACGCGCCGGTTCGCATCAACATAAAGTTGGAGGACGGCCGAGAGCGGCCGGTAAATCGCGTCAACCTCAGCCATGTCGATGGGGTCACCCAAAGACGCGATCCGCTCAATATCGCCCTCGTTCAGAGGCAGCGGGGTGCGTGATGCGAGGGCGTCCCACCGTTCGCGAGAGAATCTTTCGAAGGGACTGATGTCCCCGTTGGGGCCGTAGAGGTCGTCGAGGTTCTGCACGCTCCCATTGTCCCCCTTTCTGCGGCGGGGTGCAGTGGAGATTGCGCACACCACGTTCCCAAATATTGCGTGTCTATTGGGGGCATGGTTTGCTGAAACCATGTGTGGAATTGTGGGGTACGTGGGGGAGCAGCCCAGCGGCGCTGCTGAAGCAGTGGTAATGAACGGTTTGCGGCGCTTAGAGTACCGCGGCTATGACTCGGCAGGGATCGCCGTGAACGGCCCGGGTTTCCCCCGGCCAGAAGTGGTGAAACGGTCCGGCAAACTGACGCATCTGGATCGTGCACTGCAGGAACACCCCCTGCAGCCCGGGACCTCTGCAATTGGGCACACGCGGTGGGCCACCCACGGTGAACCCACAGCCGAGAACGCGCACCCGCAAACATCGGGTGACGGGAAATTGTGTTTGGTGCATAACGGCATCATTGAAAACGCTCCGGCGCTAAAGGTGACGCTGCGGAACCTCGGTTACCAATTCGTCTCGGAGACCGACACCGAGGTCGTGGTCCACCTGCTGGATCACGTGCTGCGCCAGGACGACCTCGAACAGTGGTCAGGGGACCTCAGCGGTGTTGAGGGCGACGAAGAGGTTGCCGTGCGCCGACTCATAGGTGCAATGTTGAAAGTCACGGCGCAACTGGACGGCAGTTACACGTTGCTGGTGCTCGACAGCGCCGCTCCGCACACGGTGGTTGCCTCCCGACGTTCCTCGCCGCTGGTGGTTGGACTGGGCGAGAGCGAAAACTATCTGGGTTCGGATGCTTTGGCTTTTGCGGACCAAACCACGCGCGCCCTCGAAATTGGGCAGGACCAGACGGTAGCGGTCACTCCCACTGCCGTAACTGTGGTTGACGCGCAGGGTGCGCCGGTTTCCGTCCGTGAGTTCGATATCGATTTCCTGCGGGAGAGGGCGTCGATGGACGGGTGGGGCACCTACATGGAGAAAGAAATCCATGAGCAGCCGCGTGCCGTCGCCGAAACTTTGCAGGACCGTTTGGATGCGCAGGGCGCCCTCACTTTGGATGAGATTCGCATTCCTGAAGCACTACTGCGCAGCATCGACAAGGTCATTATTGTGGCCTGTGGAACGGCGGCTTACGCCGGGCAGGTCGCCAGATACGCCATTGAGCACTGGTGCCGGATCCCGTGCGAGGTCGAACTGGCCCACGAGTTCCGTTACCGTGACCCGGTCGTGAACGAGAAAACTCTGGTCGTAGCCATTTCTCAGTCCGGCGAAACGATGGATACGATCATGGCGATCCGTCATGCACGCGAGCAGGGCGCGAAAGTGATTTCGATTGTTAATACGCCCGGTTCGACGATTGCCCGGGAATCCGATGCCGTCCTCTTGACCCATGCGGGCCCCGAGATTGCGGTCGCCTCGACGAAGGCTTTCACCGCCCAAATTACCGCCTGCTACATCCTGGGCCTTTACCTTGCGCAGATTCGCGGCAATAAATACCTGGATGAAATCCACCAGTACCTGCAGAACCTGGATGAGATCCCCCAGAAAATGCAGTGGGTCTTGGACCATAGCGAAAGTGTGCGGCAAATTGCGACCGCCATGGCCGATGAGGACTCGGTCCTCTATTTGGGTCGCCACGTGGGGTACCCCATCGCGATGGAGGGAGCACTCAAGCTCAAAGAAATTGCCTATATTCACGCCGAAGGTTTCGCCGCCGGAGAGCTTAAACACGGGCCGATCGCCCTCGTCGAGGAAGGGCAACCTGTCTTCATCATTGTCCCGACGCCGCGTCGGCCTGAGCTGCACCGGAAAACCATTTCCAATATTGAGCAGGTGCGGGCCCGCGGGGCAAAAACTCTAGTCATTGCCGAGGTCGGTGACGACTCTGTCGACGAGTTCGCCGATGTGGTGTTCCGCGTCCCCGAAGCTCCGACCCTGTTTTTGCCGCTCTTGCAGGTCATTCCGCTCCAAATTTTCGCGTGTGCGCTGGCGGCCGCTAAAGGTTTGGATGTTGACCAGCCGCGCAACCTCGCTAAATCAGTCACAGTGGAATGATTGAGACCCTCCGCAGCGCGCCGGTGGTGGCCGTTTTGCGCCCTCCGACGCTGGCCGACCACAAGTATCGACGCGGCGTTCTGGGGTTACAAACCGGTTCAGCGACCTACCCGGGTGCGGCGGTGCTCGGAGCGGGAGGTGCCTTGACGGCGGGTGTGGGAATGCTGCGCTACTACGGTCCGACCAGCGCGGCGAGGGCGGTCGCGGCAGCGCATCCCGAGGTCGTAACAGTTCCGGGGGCTGTCCACAGTGCGGTTGTCGGCAGCGGCTGGGACGGGAACCCGGTGGAAACGGCGCGCCAGTTCTGGGAGCAACCGATCCCCACTGTTGTCGATGCGGGTGCCCTGAATTTCCCCGAAGACTGGGGGGACAGTGCGGGCCCCCGAATTCTGACGCCCCACCTGGGAGAGGCCGCCCGACTGGAGCGGCAGTTTCTTCCCCGGCCGCAGTGGCAACTCGCGGAGGTGCAATCGGGGCCGCAACTCAATACTGAAGCTCTAACTGCCGGGGCGGTGGCGCTGGCGGGAGCCACGAACAGCATCGTCGTCCTCAAAACTGGGGTCACTGTTATCGCCGCCCCCGGAGCTGAGCCGCGCCTCTTCTCGCCGCTGAGTCCCTGGGGCGGGGTGGCCGGTTCCGGTGATGTCCTGGCCGGAGTCATCGGCGCTCTGCTCAGCTCCCAGGTGGCCAGAGGTTCCCTGATTGTCAGCGGCAATGGTCTGGACCTGGACACACTGCTCAACATTGTCGTCGCCGCGGTTTGCCTCCACGGCGCTGCCTCCAGTTGGGCCGCCGGCCTTGAACGCCCCGGACAATTGGGTCACCCGATCAGTGCCTCGCAAATTGCCGCCCAAATCCCCGCCGTGTGGCAGTTCGCTCTGGAGACCGACACCCTTGGGTGATACAACATGTCACAATGGTGGTTGTGACTGATAAATTTCCGGACCTGAGCGTTTCCGCGGCTACCGTCGATCTGGGGGCGGTGCAGCATAATTTGGGTGTCCTGCGCGCTTACGCCGGCGACGCCGAAATGATGGCGATCGTTAAAGCGAACGCCTATGGACACGGGCTGCTGCCGGTTACGCAGGCCGCCTTCGCCGCGGGTGTCACCTGGTTTGGGGTGGCGCAGGCCGCCGAGGCGGTCAGTTTGCGCGAGCAGTTGCGGGGCGCAGGTGTCCCGGACGAGGACGTCCAAATTTTGACTTGGATCGGTTCCCCCCAGACCAATTGGTCAGCAGTTTTGCAGCATAATTTGCAGGTCTCGGCGGGGAACTTACCAGTCTTGGAATCGATCGCCGCAGCTGCCGCGGCCACGGGAACTGTCGCCCGCGTTCACCTGAAAGTTGATGTGGGGATGTCGCGCGGCGGTGTTATCCCCGCACAGTTGGCGGCCTTGGCGGCTCGGGCGCGTGAACTCGAAATCGCCGGTCAGATCCAGATTGTCGGAATGTGGTCCCACCTGTCCCAAGCCGATAACCCTGTGGGTGAGGGTGCCGCCACCACTGCCGTACAGATCGCCACGTTCGAGGACGCCCTCGAAGTAGTTAGTGCCGCCGGACTAAACCCCCGTTGGAAACACCTCGCGGCTACGGGAGCCACCATGTGGACCCCCGAGGCCCGGTTCAATCTGGTTCGCGTCGGCATCGGGATGTACGGTTTGAGTCCCAACCCGCAGGTGGCGACCTGCACCGAATTGGGTTTGCGCCCCGCGATGACTGTTACCGTTGACCTGGTGGCCGTGAAACAGATCCCAGCCGGTACCCGAGTGTCCTACGGTGGAAGCTGGCAGGCCCAGAAGTATCAGTGGGTTGGTCTGGTGCCAC
>CAYFQJ010000044.1:0-9913 GCA_964345205.1 uncultured Actinomyces sp.
CTGACCTGACCGCCGCGCCTATCCCCAGGTGAGCATCGGGCATGAGGGCGATATGAGGATAAATGAAAGGCATCTCGGAGGACAGCAGCGCCTGGTCACGTGAACCGGGGTCCAGGATCGAGGCCCACGAGTAAAGGTCGTCGCTGATTTTCTCGACTAAGAATAATCTCCTGAACTCCCGCTGACGTCCTCGCCCCACCCCTACCCAGCCGAGGCGCCGCCGGAAAATTCAATCGATGCAGTGTAAACGAACCTTTGATCACCGGTGGGGAAACTGGCGGTGACGTAACATCAGTCCCGTTGCAGGTGCCAAAAGTTGTGGCGGTTATTCTGAACGGTTATTAGCAACCAGATCCAGGACCAGGCGAGCACCGAAACCGGTGGCGCCGGGAGCCAACCAGCGGTCGCTCGCGCCGATCGATGCGGCAGGCCCCGCGATGTCGATGTGCGCCCATGGTGTCTCGCCAACAAACTCGGAGAGGAACATACCAGCCGTGATGGACCCTGCCGCGCGAACCGACATGTTCGCATTCGAAAGGTCAGCCAGATCCGACTTCATGATCTTCATGTACCGCTGCGGCATGGGGAGTTCCCAGACGTCCTCGCCCGTAGCCAAAGCCGCCTCTTCGACCGCATTTACGACACCCGCATTGTTACCCATGACTGCCGCGACATCGTTCCCGAGCGCAATAATTTGGGCGCCGGTCAAAGTGGCCAGGTCAACGACCCACTCAGGCTTCGTTTCGACCGCCAGCGAGAGCGCGTCCATCAGGACCAGGCGGCCCTCGGCGTCGGTGTTGTTAATTTCGACGGTCTTCCCGTTGCGGGCAGTCAGGATCTCTCCGACTCGCAGCGAGTTCCCCGACACCATATTGTCGGTAATCGCCAGCCACGCCTGCACCGGCTGAGTTACTTTGGCCTTCTGGAAGGACGAGAAAGCACCGAGGATCGCCGCGGCACCACCCATGTCGCTCTTCATGTCCAGCATGATTCCGGCCCCCTTGAGGCTTAGGCCACCGGAGTCAAAAGTGATGCCCTTACCAACAAGCGCCACGTGGTTCGCGTTGGCCGCGCCACCTTCAGGTGTGTAGGTCAGGTGGACCATGCGCGCCGCATAGCTCGAGCCGCGGTTCACTCCGACGAGGCCGCCGCAGCCCATTTCGTCCAGCTTGTCCAAGCCGAATACTTCGGCCTCAAAATTGAACTGACCTGCCATTTTGATGATCTGGTCTGCGAAAGATTCCGGGTTCAGGTGTGCCGGCGGGGCATTCACCAGGTCGCGAGCTACAAATGTCGCCAGAGCGTATTCGCGGGCGCGTTCGACAGCAGTCGCGCCGGCGGAAGCGTCGATGCCGTCGCCGCCGATGACGGTCAGGCCGCGCAAAAATGGCGTCGCGTTCTTTGAGTCCGATTTGAAGGTGCGGTAACTGTAGCGGGCGAGGAGAGCGCCCTCAACGAAAGCTTGGATGTCGGCCGGAGTCCCACGACCCTCAAAGTTGATGCATCCGTCGACCTTCTGGCCGAGGGCGCGAGCGAAAGCTGCTCCGGCCTCGCGGAACTGGTCCGGTCCGGCCTCGGTTGCGTCACCCAGACCCACCAGAATATTGGTCGCGCTCGCACTCTGGGGGAAAACCATGGTTTGACCGACGTCGCCTTTGAATCCGAACTGGGCGAGGGCATCCCAGGTCCAACCGTCATCGGCGGGAGGTTCTTCATCTTTGGTCACCAAATAGCCGATGGCGCAACCACTGTCGCTTTGGCAGGACAGTTGTTCCACTGATGGGAGGAACTTTAGTTGGACCGCATCGAGCTGATCGACACTGGGCAGGAAATCAATGTTTAGGGTGTCACGAACCGAAGACAAGTAAAACAACCACCTAACAGGTAACTGGTAAAGCAAGTAAGAGACTGTGGCCGGCCGACCACGCTCCTATATTGTAGTGGGTCGGACGGGGTGGCACGACAGTTTCCCTTACGGCTCAGCCGAGCGGGTGGTGCCGCGACGCCCCGGTCGCAGCAGCTATTTTCTTCAGTTCAGTCCGGAGAACTCGAACGGTTCAGCGGGAACAAAGTCAGCCGAAACTCGACCTGCTTTACCGCTGCGCTGCTGCGCGGCGATGTCTAGTTTCATCGCAGACGCCCCTTCGCTCAGGTCGAAATGGGCGATTTTCGCCCAGAATACGCCCGGAGAGACGCTCGACTCGAAGTAGTAGGTGAGGTCTTTCTGGTCCGAAATACTGCGCCACCTGGTCGAAGAAATATTGGGTTGTCCCGGGGTGGAAATGCCGTAGGGAACCGAAACGTTTCGCACCACGCTAGCAACGGCGGCCAGAGCAATCTCACGATCTTCAACGTGTGGAACCGCGCCAACGTAGTATTTTGCCCGCACGAAACGATCGGCAGCACGGTTCGTTCCTGGGAGCATGATGTCCCCACCGATCCCCTCCCAGTAACTGGAGATGCTGAGCTGCTCAGAAAAGGCCGGTGAGTTCGTCATCACCGTGTATTCAGGACTGTGGTGGATGACGAGTTTGCCGTCGATGTATTCGAAGATGGCCGAGTCACCTTGAGAATCCGAGATGGACAGGTGAACTGTTGCGAGCCGATTTTCCCCCGGCATATCGTCCGTCACCACAGCGAACTCTTCCTTTTCGAGGGCGCTGACGGTTTCAGTCACTGTGGCAAAATTATCGAGGACGTACTGCGCCCACATGGAGATGGCAAGAATTGGGCGCCCGTCCTCGGACGTGGGATAAGTGGATTCGACCAGCCAAAGCAGGTTAGCAACCAGGCCGGCCTCGTTCATCCCATCAGAAGTCGCAATGTCGAAACTGCTGGCAATGATGCTGCCGTACTTCGATTCCCACAGTATCGAACGATCACCAGCACCCCCATCGCGAGATATCCCGCGGGGTAACACCCAGAGGTTCGTCGGGATATTCGTCTTCCAGTCCATGGTCCTCCCCGTGAGAACCCGACCCTTTTCACCCTGATACAGGACTCTGGTGCACATCTGTCAATCCCCCGCACTTCCCCGGGCGTCGGCCCGGAATTTTTTAGGATGAAACAAAACCCTTGTGAACTAGGCTACCAAAATTGTTAACCATGCGGCCATCGGAGAGACCACATCGAGGCACACTGGGGCGGCCGACTAAGCCTGTCCTTCTGTCGCCATCGGTTGAGTTATCCGACCCGCTTCCGGGTGTTTGAAGATACCGTTCTTCCCGACCTGACGGACAGGAAACGTCAGGGACACTCACACAGAGAAGGAAAGAGAAGGAAATAGGGGCACACCGTTGACAGTGTGCCCCTATTTATCCGAGTACGTCTCAACCGTGCTCAGTGGAGATGGCGGGAATCGAACCCGCGTCCGCCAATTGGGACCGAGGAATTCTCCGGGTGCATTCTGCCAACTATTTCTCAGCCCTCAGCTACATGCAGACCTGCTACTGAATGGGCTCAGTCAATTAAATGTCGGATGTTCCCCATTGACGAGGGAACAAACCAGTGGCTCTATTCACGACGCCAGGAACCGGGGCTAGAGCTAACACCCGGGCTGACGGACTTAAAGGTTCAGGCTGCTCTAGGCAGCAAGAACGAAGTCAGTGCGATTTTGTTCAGCACTTATTTTTTCGTACACATCGTTAACGAGATGAGTGTACATTCTCGACCCGCTTCGCCTCGACCAACACAATCGCCGTCGAAACCGATCATCCCCTATGTATTTCTTCACCTAACCGCCAGCATTGCGCTTTTGGCCAGGTTCTAATGCTACCCGTCGACCCGCGATCCCGCAAGAGTTAAGTTGGGGCCGCAGCCCACCCTTTTCGGTACAGATCGGGTGAACTGCGACCCCAACTTGGTGTCGCTGTGCGAGTAGGCCTCAGGGGTCTACGCGCAACAACTACTTCTTAGACTCGGCGATCTCTTGGCTCACCTCATCAAGTTCAAACTGACTGAACTGCGGCAGCGAGGGCGCCCCGAAGGTTTGGACGCTGCGGGCACCCGCGTCCCAAACATCCGTAGGTTGTTCCCCCAGTTGGTTGACGGGGATCAAGTGCCCCTCCGAAATCCGGAAAACTGTCCAGTAGCGGGACTCATCGATGCCCGCTGGAACGCGGAAGGTAGCAATCCGTTCGGAACCGCGATAAACAGCGACGCGGGCCCCCGATGTTGCCAAAGTGTTTCCACCGTAGTTCCCCGACCAGTTATGAACGAAGAAGAGGTAATTTCCGTCCTCATCGACCTCAAAAGTGGTTGTTTCCGGACCGTAGCTTGTGGTGTCGTCGACGTCGAGCTGGGCAATGACTCGGCTCGAATCGAACGCGCGAGCCACCTTCTGCCCGAAGTAGGTGTGGAAGGACCCGGTGGTGCTTTGCCCCAGCAGGTGAGAGTCGAGATCCCGAGGGTATTCACCCCAGGTGAGAACGGCACGATACTCCTGGCCCGCCAACTGTTCGGACAGCCCAACGTTGACAGTCAAATTGTCATTTTCGGGAACCTGAATTCTGACGCTGTAGGGGATGTAGCCGGACTGGTTGACCTGCAGGTCGTAGCTGCCCGCGGGGACCGCGATCCGGAATGTCCCATCGGCCGCCGTACGAGTTTTTGTCACCTTATAGTCAGCGTCACGCAGCCTAACCTCGACGTCACCCAGAGGACTCGCGGTCTGGGCATCCACCACAGAACCTGTGACGGTGCCGTCCGCGGGGATGACCTCGCCGCCATCACCGTCCCCGTCGCCGCCGCCGCCAGGGTTACTGGGACTACAGATCGACAGTGGGAGACCCACATCAGTTTTGAGGATGCGCCTCGCTTCTACTCTGACGAGGACGTACTCTAGGTTGCCAAGTTCAACGCCAAAGACCTTGATTCCAACTTCGACCTTCCCTGACACCGCAGCAACGATTGCGGCCTGATAGTCAGCCGTCAGGCTCTCGGTAGTGCCGGTGACTTTGAAAGAGGCCTCGCCGCTAACCTCCAAGGCAATTTTCGGGCCCACAATGCCATAAAGCTTGACACCGGTGGACAGCTCGACGCCAACCTTTGCGCCCAATTCACCACTGACGGAGGCGGCTGCCGCCCACGCACCACAGCTGTTGTTCTCGTCGTTATTGCGCCCCTCTTCCGTCGAGTAGTCGTCCAATATTCCATCGACATACTGGACTCCACGAGACCATTTCGTGCCCCAGGATTCGGAGATCGAGAGCGTCGCCTCGGCGCTAATGCTGTTCACATAGTCGACTGAGAGTTCCGGACCCAGAACGATGGGGACCGGCCCCGCCATGATCGTGATCGGCGTGTAGCTCAATTGCAGTAACTGAATTTTGTACTCGCGGATCAGCTTCGCAGAAACCGCCAGTTCGACGTCGGCGCCGGTTTCCCCTTCGATTCCAGTCTTGAAGTGGGTGAGTTCGGGAACTGGAACCAACCACTTCCAGCGAACTTGAATATCGAGCTCAAAAACGAAACTCACTTCGAAGAGGAAACTGGCTTCAACCGAGATTCCTCCCTCAACACGAATCTGATTTTTCACCTGGTCTTTTTTGGCGTGCTTTGCCCGAGACAGGTCCTGTGTCGGGCCGTCCTTCTCAAAGGCCAAGGCCACTTGAGTGGACAGCTTGTACGTCGTCGGCGGTCCTGATCGGCTCATGAGGGGACCGAGTCTTGGGGCACTCGCGAAGGGCGACAGAACTGGTTCGTCATCGACAATCATCTCGATGTTTTCGACACCCTCATCAATAACTGTGGTGCCCTCCGGAACGTCAGAGACTGGTTCCACTACTGTGTCAGGGCCAAGTAGCGCCTCCTCTGCCTCTATATTTACCTGCAAGAACACGTCGGTAATATTGGCCTGCTCAGTCAGTACGCTCCAGGTTCCGTCAACATTTTCGACCGCTAGAACGCGGCGCAAGAGCCCCTCTGGGGTCTCCTCTCCAACACCGATAACCATCACGTCACCGGGGGCGACTTGCGGATCGGTGCTGAAAATCAGGTCCCAACCGGCGGAGCTCTCGACAGTGCTCGGATCAATCACAACGGTCTCGTCAGTGATCACAACCTCGTCGCTATCAGGTAACACTACGTCGACAGAAGTCGAGACACTCGTCGTTGTGCCACCTCGGCTGAAGGCCTCAGCAGTGAAGTTGAAAGTCCCCGCCCGGGGTGCGGCCGTTTGCAATGACCACGTGGGCCCGTGGGGGCCATAGGTGATTTGGGCGTTCCCGATGTGGGCCCCATCGGCGCTGATTTCGACGCGCTCGATGGTGTCGCCAGAGTCAATGGTGCCGGAGAGAACAAAAGTTCCCACTTCCGTCAGGTCCGCTACCCCGCCGTCCGGTCCGTCAATCGTTGCTGAAATCGGCTGACCCGTTGAGGTTCGAGCCCCAGCGAAGTCGCCGACCAGCAGTCCTTGAACGTTGGTGGCTTCGCCTCGGATACCGACTGTGGCCGGTCCTGCGCCCTCGACAACTTCCAGCTGTGGGAGTGCTCCCGCAACGGAGTCGACGAGGATCCCGCGACTTCTGCCGTGCGTCACAGTGCCAATTTCGAGGTATCCACCGGTTCCTGATCCGACCCCTTCAGCGCTGATCAGCGCCAGGGAGAGGCTGCGGTCAGAGTTCCCGTCCAGACCCAGTTCGCCGTTTCCAGCTTCACTGGCCCACTCGGCCTGTGCGGCCGGACTGTAACTGCCGGTGATATTCGCGTTAGCCAGGCCCTGAGGGCTGCCAACAACCCAACCTCTGACGTCAAGGCTAATTTCGCCCGCCACATCGGAGGCCAACTCAACGGTGCCGTCACTGTTCACTGCCGCGACCGTCGAAACGATGCTGCGTCCAGAGGGCAACGGAATTGGCTGCCCGCCCACGGTGACTGTTCCGGGCGCCGCCAGGTCTAAGGTAGCCGTCAGGTAGCCAGCGCGAACGTCCTGGGAGGGAATGCCACCCAAACCAACGATGCTGACGGTCTGGGGGTCCGACGTCAATGCTTCGAGACCGATCCCTTCGCGACTATTGACACGATTTATCGGCTCCTCGAGCGCGATTGTTGATCCGGGCGCGGCCTCATTGGATTCGAATGCGAGCAGTATTTCGACTCGGACATCAACAGTTCCGGTGGCCGAGACTGGGACATATCCGTCTGCGATGGGTGCCAAGACCGATGCTGATGCATTGGCACCGGCGGAGACGGACAGTGCGGGGGTCCCGGCAACTAGGATGTCGACGTTTTCATCCGGCGAGTACGCGCTGATGCGTAGCAAGACAGCATCTGCCTCCAGCTCCCCCACCTGGATGCGACCATTTACCAGATTCTCCAGATCGGACAGGCCAGCTTCGAAAATGGGAACTCTGGTCAGTGAGTTTAGCGCAACCGATTCGGGGACGGCTGTCAGTTCGGCCGCATTGGCTGCGCCCTCATCAATGTCGTTGCCGAATGCAGGGGCCGATAGTCCCACCAAAATTAGGAGACTAGAGGTCGCGGCGGCAAGGAATTTTTGGAGTCGGTTTCTCATCAGATGTCACCTCGGTTGCGTCGACGCCGAATCAGAGCGCTGCCGGCGATGACGAGGGCGGCGCCCACAAGTCCGAGGACGGCGTTGCGCATCCCGGTTTTAGACAAAGGCCCCGCGTTCCCGGGTTCTTTCCCGGTAACGGTGTCGGTAGTGCCGTCAGTTCCGTCAGGATCGGTAGGGGCGGGCGGGATGACAGTAGAGGTGGTGCCGGCGACAATCTGGACCTGAGCATTAGTTTCGCTCAGCACGACCCCAGTCGCATCAACGTAGGCAACCGCAACTAGGGCATCCACGGTGCGCTCTGAGTTCAGCGTGATCCCGAACTCTGCGGGCGGATCTTCCACGATGGCGGTCAGACCCGCCGGTGTACTTTCAAAGTCCAGTGGGACCGAGTCATTGCCAGCGACGACTTCCAAAGTCCCTACCAGGTCGGTGGGCGTCAGTTCATTTGTTTCAACGTCGATCCACACGGAAACCGCGTCTTCAGGCGTTGTAAGTCTATCGACAGTATCCGAATGGGCTGCGGCGACGGTACCAAACGTCGCCAGTGGTATGAGCGCAGCGGTGAAACCAAACCGCGTCACCCAAGTTTTCGGGCGTGAAGTATCCAAGCTAAAAACCTATTTTCATCTGTTAATGCGCCTCGGGGCGTGGGAAAGTACGCCCTCACCACCAACATAACCGCAGATAGAAAACGTTTCTGGCTGGTTCAGCAGACAAAACCAGCATCTCTGGACGTTTTCGGCGGAATCACGCCGAAACCCTTTCCCGCAGTTCAACAAAATGACAAATGCACTCTTGAGCAGCTCGAAATGCCGATTTTTTTGGGGTCACTATGCTATAAGCTTTCCGAGCTGTCCCCCGTGTCGTTAAAGCAAACTGAGGGTGACCCAAATTGGGTCACCCTCAGCTTTTCAGGCGTATCTTGTTGCGCCCCGTTTGCTAACTAGACGAGAGGTTCTGTGTGCCAGATCCGATCGATGTAGTCAACCATTGAACGGTCCGAGCTGAAGAAGCCGGTACGTGCAACGTTGAGGATAGTCGCGGTTACCCACGCATCCTGGTCAGCATAGAAACGGTCCACATCTTCCTGACGGGCGATGTATGACGCGTAGTCGGCCAGAACCATGAAACGGTCCTCGTTCAACAGGTTCGAAATGATTGGTTCGAAGACACTTGGGTCGCCGTTGGAGAACGCTCCCGAAGCAATCAGATCGATTGCGCTTCGCAGCATCGGGTTGGTCTCGTAGTAGGCGGACGGGTTGTATCCACGTTCGGTCAGCGACGCTACCTCTGGTTCGTCCATTCCGAAGAGGAAGAAGTTCTCATCCCCGACGAGCTGGCGAATTTCGACGTTAGCACCATCATCAGTACCGATGGTGAGTGCGCCGTTGAGGGCGAACTTCATGTTACCGGTGCCTGAAGCTTCCATTCCTGCCAACGAGATCTGTTCAGACAGATCCGCTGCGGGGATGAGCTTGTCAGCCAGCGTCACGTTGTAGTTCGGAGGAAACACAACCTGCAGGCGGCCTTCGACGCGTGGGTCGTTGTTGATGACCTGCGCGACCGAGTTGATCAGGTGAATGATCCGTTTGGCCATTACGTAACCGGGAGCAGCTTTAGCACCGAAGATGAAGGTGCGTGGCTGGATCTCGGAGGCCTTGACCTGACCGGAAATGATCTTGTCGTACTCAGTAACAACGTGCAGTAGCTTCAGTGTCTGACGCTTGTATTCGTGCAGACGCTTGATCATCACGTCAATGAGGGTGTCCTCATTGATGCTGATGCCGTCGCGAGCCTGGAGCACCTTGTTGAGGCGTGCCTTGTTGAACTTCTTGACTTCAGCGAAGGAAGCCATGAACGACGGGTCGGTCGCATATGCTTCCAGTTCGCCGAGGCGATCAAGGTCAGTTAACCAGCCGTCACCGATCGTGTCCGTGATCAGCTCAGCCAGAGCCGGGTTGGACTGCGCGATGAAACGGCGAGGCGTAACACCGTTGGTGACGTTGGTGAACTTGTCCGGGTAGAAGTCCGAGAAGTCGTTCAGGACCTTGTCACGCAGAAGCTGCGAGTGCAGGGCGGCAACACCGTTGATCTTGGCACCGGCGACGGCGGCCAAGTGGGCCATGCGTACTGCACGGACCGGGTACTCAGCGATGATCGACATGCGACGGACACGCAGTTCATCATTACCGTACTCAGCGCGGACCTCATCGAGGAACTCAGAGTTGATGCGGTAAATGATTTCGAGGTGACGTGGGAGCAGTTTGCCCAGAACGTCGACAGGCCATACTTCCAGAGCTTCCGGAAGTAGCGTGTGACAGGTGTAAGCAAAGACCTGCTTGGTGATTCCCCAGGCTTCGTCCCAGTCCATCTTGCGCTCGTCAACGAGGACGCGCA
>CAYFQJ010000045.1:0-9816 GCA_964345205.1 uncultured Actinomyces sp.
GCGCAGGTCACTCGGGCGGCCGACCTGCTTTTCATTGCGGTGCCCGATGACCAAATCGCCCCGATGGTGAACGAACTGGAACCGCATTTCCGGCCCGGGCAGGTTGTCCTTCACCTGAGCGGGGCCCTTGGGACCGCGCCACTTTCACCCGCCTCAACGAAGGGGGCGATTGTCGGCGTCCTCCACCCCGCCATGACATTCACCGGAACCTCGCTTGACGTGAGACGACTCGAAGGTGTTCCAGCGGCCGTAACTGCCTCGCCGCTGCATGTACCCATCGTCCAGGCCGTCGCCCAGGAACTGGGAATGGTCCCCACCGTTTTAGCCGAGAGCCAAAAAACCACCTACCATGCGGCGCTGACACACGGGGCGAACCACCTGGTGACACTGGTGGCGCAAGCCGTGGAACTGCTGCGCGGCACCGGCATCGCCAACCCCGAAGAGTACTTGCGTCCCCTGCTCACCGCCAGTTTGGAGGGCGCCCTCGCCGAAGGGATGGGGGCACTCACCGGACCGGTCTCCCGCGGGGACGAAGGAACCCTCGCCCAGCACCTGGCGGCGCTGGCGGGCACATCTGCCGCCGAGACGTACCGTGCGCTAAGTTCAGCAACAGGGGCGGAACTGGAACAGTACCGGTCCCGCTTTGAATCTGAGTTGCCCAGTGATTAGGAAGACGTGACTCGCCGTGAGCAGCATTCGCGTAGTGACAACCCCTGAAGAAATACGTTCACACCGGTTGGGGAACGTGGCTTTAGTTCCCACGATGGGCGCCCTCCACGCGGGCCACCTGTCGCTGGTCGAGCAGGCCGCAAAACTGGCCGAAACGGTCGTCGTTTCCATTTTTGTGAACCCGACCCAGTTCGGGCCGGAAGAAGATTACGACGTTTACCCTCGCGACCTCGAGGCCGATGTCGCCCAGCTCGAAGCGCTGGCGCAGACGGTCGACACGCCAATCCTGGTTTTCGCGCCCTCGGTGAATACGATGTACCCGACGTTCCCCGAACCGCCCGTGGTGACCATCGATCCGGGCAAACCGGGCACAGTCCTGGAGGGCAATACCAGGCCGGGACACTTCGCGGGAGTGTGCCAGGTGGTGGCGAAACTCTTCAACCTGGTTGACCCGCAGGTGGCTGTTTTCGGCCAGAAAGATGCGCAGCAACTGTCGATTATCAGGCGGATGGTGCGGGACCTGAGCTACCCGGTTCGTATTGTCGCGGCCCCCACGGTCCGGGACGAGGACGGGCTGGCACTGTCGAGCCGTAACGCCTACCTTTCCGCCGAGGAACGTCAGCAGGCGCGCGCCCTCGCACAGTCATTAGATCTGGGTCGGGAACAGGCCAAACACCAGCATCCGGGTGCGGTTGCGGAACAGGTGTGGGAGTTCCTCCTGCAGGCCGAGGGCGTCGAACCCGAATATGTGGCGCTGGTCAGTGCTGAAGATTTCTCGCCCCTTTACGTTTACACACCGACGTCGGTGCGCGGGTTCCGTCCCGGCAAGGACGATAGTGAGGGAATTCTCCTACTCGCGGCGAAGGTGGGGGACACTAGACTGATTGATAACTGCGAACTGGAGCTGCTTCATGGAGATCACCGGTAATTCACCCGTGTACCGCACCATGGTGTCGGGGAAAATTCATCGTGCCACGGTCACCGGGGCCGACCTGAACTATATTGGTTCAGTTTCTGTGGATTCGACCCTTCTGGAAGCGGCCGATATTTATCCGGGTCAGCAGGTCGACATCGTCAACGTCAATAACGGCAGTCGACTCACCACCTACACCATTGCTGCCGAGGCCGGTTCGGGAACAGTGCAGCTCAACGGGGCGGCGGCGCGGCTGGTCGCTCCGGGGGATGTCGTGATCATTATTGCTTACGCGCAGGTCCCCGATCCGCAGGCCAAAACTTGGGTTCCGGCCGTCGTGCTGGTTGATGGCGATAACCGGATGGTCCAGCAGGGCACCGATTTAGGTCGCTAACTGGGCGGGGTTCGCCAATATTGTCGCCCGTCTCTAAGATGGGACTGTGACTGAACAGAACGTGAGTGCCCCCAAAATTTCCGCAGCCGTCGATTCCACTTTGGATGATGCGCCCGAACAGATGCGGATTCGTTCGCAAAAACGGGAACGTCTCGTCGAGTCGGGCATCGACCCGTACCCGGCTGAGCTGCCAATCGACGCCCAAATTGTGTCGCTGCGCGAACAGTTCGGCGACCTGGAGCTCGGCGCCGAGACCGACACCATCGTTGGTGTGGCCGGACGAGTGGTATTCGCGCGGAACACCGGGAAGCTCTGCTTCGCCACCCTCCAAGACGGCGCGGGTAACCGCATCCAGGCGATGCTTTCAGAACGCGAAGTGGGCGCCGAATCCCTCGCCGAGTACAAGAGCGACGTCGACCTGGGCGACCACCTTTTTGTTCACGGCCGAGTCATTTCCTCGCGCCGCGGGGAACTGTCTATCCTGGCTGCCCCCAGCGACGGTATCCCCGCCTGGCAGATCGCGTCAAAGGCCCTGCGCCCGATCCCGAAAACTTTCACCACCGCCGACGGTGACGACTTGGAGCTCGCTGATGACACGCGGGTGCGGCGTCGCTACCTCGACATGATCACTCGCCCTCGTGCCCGCGAAATGGTGCGCACTCGTGCCGCAGTGGTGAGGTCGATCCGCAACTTCTTCCACCGTCGGGACTACATCGAAATTGAAACCCCCATGTTGCAGGTCGTCCACGGTGGTGCAGCGGCGCGCCCCTTCCAGACCCACATGAACGCTTTCGATATGGAACTTTTCTTGCGGATCGCGCCCGAACTGTTCCTCAAACGGGCAGTTGTCGGCGGGATCGACCGCGTCTTTGAAATCAACCGCAACTTCCGTAACGAGGGCGCAGACTCATCACACAGCCCCGAGTTCACCATGCTGGAGGCCTACGAGGCTTACGGCACTTACGACACCATGGCCCAACTGGTCCAAGACATGGTGCAGCAGGTCGCCCGCGAAGTTTTCGGCAGCGAAAAAGTGACACTGGCCGACGGAACGATTTATGATCTCAGCGGGAACTGGCGCACCATCAGCCTCTACCCAGCCACTTCCGAAGCTCTGGGGAGGACAATCACGCCCGAAACGCCGCGCGAAGAGCTGGTAGAGATCGCCGAAGGACTCGGTGAGGTCGTCCCGAACCACTACGGTCCGGGCAAACTGGCCGAAGTGATTTTTGAAAACGTCCTCGGCGACGACCTCTACGAACCGACTTTCGTCAGGGATTTCCCTGAAGACTCTTCGCCACTGACCCGAGCCCACCGCACCGAGGCGGGAATTGTCGAGAAGTGGGACCTCTACATGAGGGGATTCGAACTGGCGACGGCCTATTCGGAACTGGTCGACCCCGTGGTGCAGCGCGAACGTTTCGAAGCTCAGGCCCTGGCCGCAGCCGAGGGCGACCCCGAAGCGATGGTCCTCGACCAGGACTTCCTCGAAGCCATGGAGTACGGCATGCCACCGGCTGGCGGCATGGGGATGGGACTGGACCGTCTGCTGATGGCTTTCACCGGCGAGGGGATCCGCGAAACCATCACGTTCCCCCTGGTGAAACCCCTAGACTAACCACCCACTGCGCGCAGCAGCGGTTCCGCTTTGGCAGCCGTCTCAGCGGCCGCCACTGAGACCACCGAGAATTCATTGACGCCCGCGCCGGCACCCACTGTGAGGGGGCCGTCCGCCGGGGCAACCACGGAACGAATCGTCACCCGCAAATCGGCCTCGCCCGCGGCACCCAGCCAACCGTAAATGCCCGAATAGGCACCCCGCGGGGCACCTTCGGCCTCGCGCAAGAAACGGAACGCCCCCATTTTGGGTTCGCCCAACATTGAGGCCACCGGCAGGATCAGCCCCAGGGCCGTCGCGGTCGGGACTAAGAGTTCGCCCGTGACCGCCCCCACCAGCTGGTGAACGTGGGTGAAAGTGCGCACCGTCGGCTGGCTGATCTGCACCGAGTCGGGACGACACAGCGACTTGAATTCCCACGCCACCTGGCGCGTTACTGACGCATTCTCGGCCAGTTCCTTCATGTCATAACGCAGCTCCTTGGCGATGGCGCGGTCCTGCACCGGATTGGCCGAGCGCAGACGGGTGCCCTTGATGGGTTCGGCGCGGATTGTTCCATCGGTCTTGACCAGTAAAAACCGTTCCGGGCTGGCCGAAAGCAGCGACCAGTCACCGCAGCGCACGAAGCCTCCCGTTGGGGCCGAGATTTCCCGGCGGAATCGCAAATAGGTGCGCAGAGCTTCCCCCGGTGCGAGGGCGTCTGTCCCCACAGTGGCCTGATTCGTGGGGCAGAGCGCCGTGAAAACACCAGAGACGGTGAGCGCGCGGCACTCTTCGACAAGGTCCTCGAACTGTTCGCTCCCCATTCTCCACGTCACCGCTGCGGGCCGTGGAATGGCCGTCGTCGCCACCGTTGTGTTCGCCAGGGAACCGCCCCGTGCCGTTTCGTTCCACAGGTCTTGGAGGTGGTGCGCTTCGGGACCGCCGAAAGTCATTTCGTTTCCACTCCAGGTGAGCCACGCGGCCGGTTCAATCGCCCACCCGAGCGGTCGCCCTCTGTCGGCCGGATAGCCACCAGCGAATTCGTGGTGGAGCCATAAGAACCGATCCTGCCCCGCGATATCGCGGACAGATGCGTGTTCGAAACCCCCTTGGGCCGTTCCCCAGCGGTGGCCGTAGCCTAGGCTTTTTTTGGCCGTTGCCGGCGCTGCGGGCCCCGGGTCGAACCAAAAAACGGCGGGGTAGCGTTCCTCCAAGTGGAGCATTAGTCGCTGCCAACGCAAATCGTCGAACTTATTGTCGTTCATTCCACTAGCCTAGGTTCATGTCGCCTAATTACAGCCGTCAAACCACCGGGCCGGCTTTTGACGACGCCCCCGGGGACGAGCTTTTGGTGGCGGACTCGTTCCTGGTCGAGGAAGGCGCCGTGCGTTTCCTCGCGCGACACCGTGAACGATTCCTGAGGTCAGTGGCGGTATCGGCCCGGGAAGAACCCGCGGACACCGTCGCGGCAGCCACCCGGTTTTGGGACGAAATGCCAATGAAACTTCCCCGCCGCGGTGCCTGGTTTCCGCGTGTCGAATATCGGGAGGGCGGTTTTGGGGTGACACTTCGCCCAGCCCCAGCACTGGAGGAGAGCCTCAACCTGGCCATCACGGGGATGGACCCGCGTGTGCGCCCACAAATCAAAGGCCCCTCATTGGCGTCGCTGGTGCAGCTGCGCCAAGATTTGGGTGCCGAACCGCTCCTCCTAACAAAAGACGGCCATATTTCCGAGGGCGCCACCACCGCTTTGGTGTGGGCCGACCCCGAGGGAACGCTCTACTTTTCGGCGGATGAACACCGGGTTCCCTCAGTGACGGAAGCGGGACTGCGGGACGTCCTCGACCGGTTGAACATTCCGTTTCGTGACGTCTGGGAAGGTCCGAGGCAGCTGAAGGGACGCTGGGTCTGGGCCCTGAATGCGTTGCATGGGGTGCGAACGGTTAGCAGCCTCAACGTGGAGGGCGCGTCGATTCCGCTGGGAGATCCGGGCGCCGCACCCGTGGATTTGAGGGGGTTGTGGTCCACTCAGGTTCAACCTGCGCCGCTGGAGAAAAGTGGAATACTGGAAGTGTAGAGGGAGGGACCGATGCAGACCCCAAAGTTGTCACCAGCGTCGCGACTCGCAGTTCACCAGCAGATGGAGGACGGCTCCGAACTTGATGTGCTGGTCGTTGGCGGTGGGGTGACCGGCGCCGGGATCGCTGTTGATGGCGCCACTCGCGGTTTGCGGGTGGGGATCGTCGAAGCCCAAGACTGGGCGGCGGGGACCTCTTCACGTTCCTCTCGGCTGGTCCACGGCGGTTTGCGCTACCTCTACCAGTTGGATTTCAAACTCGTCGCCGAATCACTGCGGGAACGCGGACTGCTCCTGGCGCAGAACGCGCCGCACCTGGTGAAGGCCCAACCGTTGATGTGGCCGCTGAAGCTGCCCGTCGTTGAACGGATCTACTCGGCGGTGGGGGTGGGCCTTTACGATTTCATGGCGCAGCTTTCGCGTCGCGGTGTGGTTCCCACCCAGAAACACCTGACGAAGCGCGGCTCACTGGCGCTGTCTCCGGCGTTGAAACCGGGGGCGTTGCGCGGGTCGATTGTTTACTACGACGCGACTGTGGACGACGCGCGTTTGGTGGTGACACTGATTCGGACGGCGGTGCGGTACGGAGCGTTGGCCGCGAACCGGACCCAGCTTGTCGAAGTGCAGAAAGATTCGGGAGGTCGAGTCAGCGGCGCCGTCCTCGTCGACCAGGAAACCGGCCGAGAGTTCTCGGTGCGCACCCGCCGGATCATCAACGCGACGGGGGTTTGGACCGAAAAAACCCAGGCCTATGGCGGCACTGATGCCGGGTTGAAAGTTCTGGCGTCCAAGGGGATCCACCTGGTTATCCCGCGCGACCGGATCCAGTCGGAAGTGGGTTTGTTTATTCGCACCAAGAAATCGGTGCTCTTCATGATTCCGTGGCCAGGATACTGGCTGATTGGTACCACGGACACCCCCTATCGGCGCGACCTGCGCGACCCGGTTGCCGATGCCCGCGACGTCGACTATCTGCTGGCGCAGGCCAACCGCGTGCTACGCGACCCGCTAACCCGCGAGGACATCATTGGCACCTACGCGGGGCTGCGCCCCCTGCTGCAGCCGGGAACCTCTGGCGAGGTCGGCTCCGCGAAGATCTCCCGTGAGCATTCCGTCGCGGAAGTTAGCCCCGGCATGACGGTTATCGCCGGAGGAAAACTCACGACCTACCGCCAGATGGCCGAAGATGCCGTCGACTTCGCCCTCGGTAAGAGGCTGGCCGCCCGAATGCCCAGCGTCACCGCGAGGACGCCACTGGAGGGCGCCAACGGCTATGCGGCGCTGTGGTCGAGGCGCCGCGAACTGGCTGCCGAAAGCGGCCTCAGCGTAAAACAGGTCGAACACCTGCTGAACCGGTATGGGGACAATATTTACCTGCTTTTCGCACTGATCGAGGCCGACCCCGCGCTGGCGGAGCCACTGGCGGACGCCCCCGCTTATCTTCGTGCCGAAGTTGTCTTCGCCGTGAATGCGCGCTTCACCTCGAAGATATTTTGCGGCGCCGGATTCGGGTGGCGGCGGAACTACCCGACAGCGGTATCGGGATGCTCGACGAAGTGGCCGACATTGCCGCACCGCTTCTGGGGTGGGATGAAGCCCAACAGAAGACCGAGAAGCAGCTGTACCGCCAGAGCTGCCAGGCGGCCAAGGAAGCTGCCGAAATCCCACAGGAAGGCAGCGCCCAAAGTTTGCGGGACTCAGTCCCTCCAATCCGCCCCATGCTCTGACCTGCCCGTCCCGCGCCCCGCCAAAGAAAGAACGCCCTCGTGCCTCAAGAAAAGTTTGTTCTCGCCATTGATCAGGGAACCACTTCGACTCGCGCCATAATTTTCGACCACTCCGGACGCGTCGTGGCGAACAGTCAACAGGAGATCACCCAGATCTTGCCGCAGCCGGGCTGGGTGGAACACGACCCCTTGGAGATTTGGGACACGGTCCGCAGTGTCGTCGCCGACGTCCTCGCCCAGGCCCAACTGAACCAGAGCTCTTTGGCAGCAGTCGGCATCACCAACCAGCGGGAAACGACAGTGGTTTGGGATCAGCGCACCGGCGAACCGGTTCACAACGCCATCGTCTGGCAGGACACGCGCACCCACCAAATCGTGGAAGACCTGGACCGTTTCCGTCACCGCACTGGTCTGGGGCTCTCAACCTACTTTTCGGGCCCAAAACTGAAATGGATCCTCGAAAGTGTGCCCCAGGCGCGCGAGGACGCTGAACAGGGACATTTGCTTTTCGGCACCATCGATTCCTGGCTGCTGTGGAACCTCACGGGAGGTGTCGACGGCGGCGTCCACGCGACCGACGTGACGAATGCGTCCCGCACCCAACTGATGGATTTACGGACCCTCCAGTGGGACCCCGAAATTTGCGCCGAGCTGGATATTCCGCTGCAAATGTTGCCGACAATTCGCTCCTCAGCCGGGGTCTTCGGCTACGGGCGGACCCGCGGTTTACTTGTTGACGTCCCCATCGCCGGGATCCTCGGCGACCAGCATGCCGCCCTCTTCGGCCAGGCCTGTTTCGAGGCGGGAACGGCCAAGAACACCTACGGGACCGGATGTTTCTTGCTGCTGAACACCGGCCCGCAAGTGGTCTATTCCGATAACGGGCTGCTAACGACGGTGGCCTACCAGATCGGGGGAGAGGCGCCGCGCTACGCCCTCGAAGGGTCGGTGGCCGTGACCGGCTCCCTGGTGCAGTGGACCCGCGATAATCTGGGGCTCATCGACGAGACAGACCAGATCGAAACCCTCGCCAATACGGTCCCCAATAACGGCGGGGTCTACATTGTCCCGGCTTTCTCTGGACTTTTCGCTCCCTACTGGCGCGAGGACGCTCGCGGCGCGATCCTCGGGCTGACACGTTTCAATAATCGGGGGCATCTGGCTCGCGCCACTTTGGAGGCGACCGCTTTCCAGACCCGCGAGGTCGTCGACGCGATGGAGAACGACGCGGGCGAGAAACTCAAGGAGCTTCGAGCCGATGGTGGCATGATCCGCAACGGAACGCTGATGCAGATCCAAGCCGATATTTTAGGTGTCGACGTGGTGGCACCCGAAGTGGCGGAAACAACAGCTTTGGGTGCAGCCTACGCGGCAGGAATCGCCGTGGGCTACTGGGAGGGTGAGGCCGACGTGAAGGCCAACTGGCGCGAAGCGCACCGCTGGTCCCCGCAAATGGCCCCCGAAGAGGCCGCCCGCCAGTACCGACTGTGGCGCAAAGCGGTCACCCGCACTTTCAGCTGGGTTGATGAGGACGTGAAAACAGCGCCTCAATAGGGAGCCCCTGAACCGCCGCCCTCCCGAAATTTATGCGCGAAAGCGCCATTACGCTGCTAGCGACATGGTGACTGCGACGCGTTGGCACTATCATTAGTAGAGATTGACTTTAATGAGGGAGACAACGTGCCAACGGGCAGGGTTAAGTTTTTTGATGCAGAACGCGGTTTCGGTTTCATCGGTGGCGATGACGGGACCGAAGTGTTTTTGCACGCCTCCGCGTTGCCGGACGACCTATCGGCGCCCCGACCTGGTCAGCGCGTCGAATACGGGGTTGCCGAAGGACGCCGCGGACCGCAGGCCATATCGGTGGTGGCGATAAAGTCGACCCCGTCAATGGCGAAAGCGCGCCGCCGCCGCGCCGAAGACATGGTCCCGGTCGTTGAGGACCTGATTCGGTTGCTGGACGCCTCATCGAACTCTTTGCGTCGGGGCAAAGACCCCGAAAATGCGGCCAAAATTTCGAAGGTACTTAAAGCAGTTGCGGAGGAGTTCGGTGCGTAAGTCCTCTGGGCGGCCCGATGCGGTTCTGGTGGAAGCGGTCGACGGCAGGCCGCAGTCGAGCTTTCCCGACCCAGTTCCGTCGGGTCCCCCGTGGGGGTTGCGATGCTCGAAACGCGTCTAGCGGCGCACTATTTTGAGTGCTTAGACCAGGGTTACCCAGGTTGGCAGTGGGAAGTTGTTGTGGCCCGTGCCCCCCGTTCCAAGAACGTTACGGTGTGTGAGGTTTCTCTCAGTCCGGGCGAGGGCGCGCTTTTGGCTCCGCGCTGGGTCCCGTGGGAAGAGCGTCTGGAACCCGGCGATGTTTCACGCAGTGACGTACTCCCGTACAACGCGCACGACCCGCGTCTCATGGCCGGTTTGGAAGATACCGACGAGGAA
>CAYFQJ010000046.1:0-9711 GCA_964345205.1 uncultured Actinomyces sp.
TGACTGTTCAGCACCCGATTGGGACGCGCCACTATGCTTACCACTCTGTGAGTTCTGCGCGTGCCCGCCGCTGCCCGTCACGGCCCCGATAATTTTGATGATTCCGAAAAGCAGGAGGCCGAGGAGCAGCAACAAAATAGTTGACGAAACGATGCGGCGCGTCCACATTTCGGTGGGAGACATGCGGGAAGTTTTGCGTGGTTTACTCATGTCTGGGGGGAACTCTCTCGTTGCGCGGTCCCACTCATCCCCGGTTTACGGTCGGGGTTTGATGAGTCAGCCCGATCCTTGGGGTCTTGAACGTCGCGGCTCCAATGTTCGACAATAGCGCCGAGGACGGTCATCACCAGTGCGCCCGCGGCCGCCAAACCGGCGCTCCACGTGGCTTCCAACGGGACTGAAGCCCACGCGCGCGTCGCAGACACTGCCGAGATACCAACTAAAGAACCGGTGAAAATTGCGCCGTTCGTGACTGTTGAGCGCGCGAAGATAGCGACCCGCGCCATTTGAATGGCGTTCAGTCGCGTGTAGTGCCCGTGTTGGTGTTTGCGGATACTCAGGCCGAACCACAGTGTCCCAATTCCGATGAGGACGAACAGCATCCCCAACCAGGGGGTGACGACCAGCGGGTTGTAACCGAAGCTAATCATCGCCGCGGTTACCGCGGCGCCGACCGCGAAGGCCAGGGTTCCCCATCCGAGTACCTGGGGCCGGGAAAGTGGTTTCATTACCGGTCCGTTGTCGGAGGAGTAACTGGGTGCATTCCGGTGGGGGTGGGTCGGATAACACGGCGGCGGGAAGCGCCCTCGGACTGTTCTGCTTCGTCTTCCGCAACAACTGGCGTATCGACTATTCGCACCGACTGCGGTTCGGTGGCGAAACGCCAATCAGGCAGCGGTTCGGGTTCATGGGCCGGGTTCGGGCGGACAGCTTCTCGGCTGCGTCGCGGAACGATACTGGGCGGAGCGGTCGGGAACTCGGAACCTGCCGGGGTGACCCGTCCGAAAGACCCGTTTTGCGGGGCGGCTTCTGCGGCTTCCTCCTGGGGTGATGCCTCCGAACTATCCGGTGTTGTCACCGTCTCCGGCTGAGGGGCCCAGGCGCTCAGCGCCGGGTTAGGCGGGGCGTAAGGAGGAATATGCCGCGGCGCACCAGCTGATCGGGAGGTGTCACCGCCCCCACCGTCAGCTGTTGTCTTTACCTGTCGCGAATGCAGCTCGGCATCTAAGAGTTTTTGAAACCCCGCACTGTCGTCGCGGGACTGACCGTCATCGGCCTCGGGCGCCGCACCGTTGGTGTACCGGCTCGGTTCGAAAATACTGGCCCGGCTGGGTGCAGCTACCGGTTCAACTGCAACCGGATCGACTGCTTCAACGACCTCAGACGCGGGGGCCTCATGAGCGGCCTCGTTCAACGGGGAGTTCCCATAGGCATCGGCGTAGACATCGGGCTCTCCCGGTTCCACTAACCAATCGTCGAAAACGTCGAGGATGCCATCCTGGTCGGGTGCGGTCAGCAGCAGTTCCGCGACCAGACCGCCCGGGTTCAGACGGGCCCGCTTATCGATGAGGTGCCACGGGTAGAGCACGAAAGCCCGTTCGTGGGCGCGGGGGTGAGGCAGTTGCAGATCCCTGTGGTTCAACTGCTGCCCACCGACGTCGATGAGGTCGATGTCAATCGTGCGGGCCCCCCACCGCTCCGACCGGTCGCGTCCCAGCTGCCGTTCAATGCTGGAAGTCGCTTCGAGCAGTTCCAAGGGGTCCAGAACGGTTCGACCAATGACGACGGCGTTCACATAGTTAGGTTGCGGATCTTGACCCGGCAGCAGGACGGCTTTAGTTACTACCAGCGGTGAGACGTCATCAATTTCGAAACCCCAGACTTCCATGAGAGCCGCGACGGCATTGCTGAGGATCTGGTGGGAGTCACCCAGGTTGCTCCCCAGGCTGAGCACCACGGTTTGCTCCTGCACAACGGCGGGGTCGGCGGCAACATCAGCGGGTTCGAAACTGGCCAGTACCGGCTCGGAGGGTTGCGGTGGTGAAACTTTGTGGGCCACCTGTGCGGGTTCCGAAAGGGTTTCGCGCGCCGTCGGAATAACCGTGTTTCGGTCACGTTCAATGGTGACGGCAACGTCCTGGACGACGTGTCCCAGCGGAGCCATCGGTTTATGCACAGTCACCTTGACGCGCCGAACCAGCGAGTGGCTCAGCGCCATATCCGCAAGGCGTTGGGCCAGGGTTTCGATGAGGAAAACGGGTGGTCCGGTCAGAATCTGGATGGCGCCATCAGAAATCTGGGAGTAATCAACCGTATAGGCAACGTCATCGTGGGCGGCCGCCGTCCTCGTATCCACAGCCAGTTCAATATCGGCGGTGAATACCTGTGAACCATTGCGTTCAAACTCGAAAACGCCGTGTTGTCCCACTGCGCTCAATCCGGTCAGAGTGATGACGTCCAGTTGCTCAGTCACGCCTGAGGTTCCTCTCTGCGTTCAGCTTCGCAGCTGAACTAGTTGTTTCTGCTCGAGCGCTGGCGGTCTCGGGCATCTTGCCCCTGGCGACCTGCCGATTATTAGCGACGTCGTGGACACGCACTGCCCAAACTCGCGCCGCTTGCGCCCTCCTCGTCACTTCTTGGGTGCCCAGTTCAATATTAGAACCGAATCGCTCCCGAATGAAACGTTTGCGGGAAGCCCCTACCAGTACAGGATAGTTGGTATCGGTCCAGGTTCCCAGACTACCGACTATTTCCCAAGAATACTCACTGCTCAAAGCGAAACCGAGGCCCGGATCAATGATGATTTGGCTGTCGTGAACTCCTGCTTTTTGCGCTGCGGCCACCTGCTGCAGCGTTTCCTCCAAGACCTGTTCAACCCCACCGGGGTAGTCCTCGCTGGTTGTCGGCGCACCGGGGAAACCTCGCCAGTGTTGGATCACCAGCTGCGAGTCCGAGTCGGCAACAACCCGGTTCAGGTCCGGATCGAAACTGCCGCCGGAAATATCGTTGATGATATTCGCTCCCTGCTGGATCGCCCGCCGCGCCGTCTGCGCATGAACGGTGTCCACAGAAATGAGGGCGGTCTCGCGGCCCACACTCTGCTCGGGCTGCACCAACCCGGACTGAACTAACCCGGGGAGCCTTTGAAGTACGGGACGCAGCCGATTCCATTCTTCCTCGGCGTCAATTCGCACAGACCCGGGCCGCGTCGATTCGGCCCCCACATCGATAATGTCCGCACCTTCGGCAATCATTTGGCGGGCGTGCTCTAACGCCCGTCCGGGGTCCACCCAACGTCCTCCGTCCGAGAATGAGTCGGGGGTGACGTTGAGGATCCCCATGATTTTCACCGGTGGAGTCCCCCGATGGTGAGCAGATTGAAGACTTCCGCCCGGCCGGCGTCGGTGTCCAGATCACCACGGAAAATACTGGTCGCTGTTGTCGCTCCGGATTTGCGGATTCCGCGCAGAGTCATACACATGTGTTCCGCCTCCATGATGACGGCGACACCGCGCGGGTTCAGAACCTCTTGAAGGGCCTGGGCAACCTGCGCCGTTAGCCGCTCCTGAACCTGGAGTCGCCGCGCATACCCTTCGACGCAGCGCCCCAACTTCGAAAGTCCTGTCACTTTGCCTTCTCGCGGGAGGTACGCAATATGCGCCCTGCCAACGAAAGGGAGCAGGTGATGTTCGCACAGAGATTGGAACTCGATATTTTGCACGAGGACGAGTTCGTCGCTCCCCACGTCGAAAGTGGTCCGCAAGTCGTCTTTCGGGTCGCGGTTCGTTCCCGAAAGAATCTCAGCCCACGCTTCAGAAACACGGTGCGGAGTCCGCAGCAGACCTTCGCGCTGGGGATCTTCGCCGATACCTTCGAGGAGGGCGGTCGTTGCCGCCGCAACCTTCGACTTATCAACCATTTTTCTTCTTTCAGTACTGCTGATCGGTGGGGTCCATCTCGGGCAGTCCGGCCGGGTCTACAGCGTCGGCGGGAACACCCCGCGGGTGCCCCAGTTCCGCTCCGGGCACGGCAGCCTCGGCCCCGTAATTCCACACGGGACGCACCGGCTGTTTGCGAACGTTGGCGAAAATCTCTGCCAACTGCGCTTCGTTGAGGGTTTCCTCTTCGAGGAGCCGCTCCGCCAGTTCGTCGAGCACATCGCGGTTGCGGGTGAGGATTTCCCAAGCTTCACGCACCGCGCCGTCAAGCAGCTTGCGGGTCTCTTCATCGACCAGCGCCGCCGTCGGATCTGAGAATCCCTGCGCCATTCCTCGGCCCATATCGCGACCGAGGAACGGGTCGCTGTCTTCGCTACCCAGCTTGATGGTTCCCACACTTGAGGAAAAACCGTAGTCGGTAACCATGGCACGAGCCGTCTTCGTGGCCTTCTCGATGTCGCTTGACGCGCCAGTGCTGGGGTCGCGGAAAACAACTTCTTCCGCAACGCGCCCGCCCATGGCGTAAACCAGGTCGTCGAGAAGCATATTGCGCGTGCGCGAATAGCGATCCTCAACCGGCATGACCATGGTGTATCCGAGGGCGCGGCCGCGCGGCAGAATCGTCACTTTCGTCACCGGGTCGGTGTAGTGCAGCGCCGCGGCACAAAGAGCATGTCCGCCCTCGTGATATGCGGTAACGGCCTTATCGTGTTCGTTCATCACCCGGGTCCGTTTTTGCGGCCCGGCGATAACCCGGTCAATCGCTTCGTCAATGGCGCGCTCATCAATCAGATCCGCATTGGAGCGGGCCGTCAAAAGTGCGGCCTCATTGAGGACGTTGGCGAGGTCGGCCCCGGTGAACCCGGGGGTGCGTTTGGCAATGGCCTGCAAATCCACTGTGTCCGTCATCGGTTTGCCTTTGGAGTGGACCTCGAGGATCTCGCGCCGACCCTTCATATCGGGGGCTTCCACGGCAATCTGCCGGTCAAAACGTCCGGGGCGCAGCAGCGCGGGGTCGAGAATATCGGGTCGGTTCGTGGCCGCGATCATGATGACGTTCGAACGGGCATCGAAACCATCAAGCTCAACGAGCATCTGGTTCAGTGTCTGTTCTCGTTCATCGTTGCCGCCGCCAATTCCGGAGCCGCGGTGGCGGCCGATGGCGTCGATTTCGTCGACGAAAATAATGGCTGGCGCCGCCTTCTTCGCTTTGTCGAAGAGGTCGCGCACGCGGGAGGCACCCACACCGACGTAGAGTTCCATGAACTCGGATCCGGAGATGGAGAAGAACGGTACTTGCGCTTCGCCGGCGACGGCTTTGGCTAGCAGGGTTTTCCCGGTTCCGGGCGGCCCGTAAAGCAGCACACCGCGTGGGATTTTCGCGCCGACTGAGGTGAATTTGATCGGATCGTCGAGGAACTCTTTGATTTCTTCGAGTTCCTCAACAGCTTCGTCCTCGCCCGCGACATCGTCGAAGGTCACTTCCGGATCTTCGCGGTTGAATTCGCGGGCCTTGGAGTTACCGAAGCCGCCCATCATGCGGTTTCCACCCATGCGGCCCATCAGCCACCAGAACCCGAGGAGGAGGATCATCATCGGGATCATAAGTTGTAGCAGCGAACCGAAGAATGACTGAGACGGATAGAGGGCGTCGTACCCGTCAACCGGTTCAGCCGCACCGACCAGGTCAACGACCTCTTCCGATTGGACCCGCGCGTAGGTGAAGGAAATTGTTTTCCCAAGTTTGCGGTCTTTATCGTCGTCACCGGTGGCGACGTGCGTGTAGTCGTCCTCGAGAACCATGGTGACCTGCTGGGTCCCATCGTTGATGACGGCACTCTTGACGGTTTCGTTGCGCAGGATCTCCAGGCCCTCGGAAGTGAGAACTGTCGAGGGCTGGAACATCATCCAGAGGAACCAGGTGACGCCAAGTAGCAGCAGTAGCGGAACCACAATGTAGGGCCATACTTTTCCGCGCGACCGCTTCGCTTCGTTTCCAGTTTTCTCAGACATCAGTTTTCACCTATCCGGTTGCCCTAGCCACCGTAAACATGGGGAGCCAAAGTACCAACACAGTCGAGGTGGCGGTACTTTTCGTCGTAATCGAGGCCGTATCCAACTACGAACTCGTTGGGAATGTCGAAACCAACATACTTAACTTCGACGGGGACTTTCACAGCATCTGGTTTGCGCAGCGCTGTGGCAATTGCTACTGACGCGGCGCCGCGGACCTCGAGGTTCTCTTTCAGCCAAGAGAGCGTCAGCCCCGAATCGATAATGTCTTCAATGATGATGACGTCCCGGCCGTAAACGTCTGTGTCTAAGTCTTTGAGGATGCGGACCACGCCGGAAGATTTTGTTCCGGATCCGTAGCTGGAAACGGCCATCCAGTCGATCTCGATCGGAATGTGCAGCTTGCGGGTCAGGTCGGCCATCACCATCACGGCCCCGCGCAGAACACCGACTACTAGCGGGGTTCGACCGGCATAGTCCCGATCAATTTCTTCCGCCATCTGCTGCAGGCGCTCCTGCATTTGCTCATTGGTGACCAGAACATTCTTCAGGTCTGCACCCATGTCTGCTGCGTCCACGGATCCCCTTCAGGTTGAGACTTCACACTTCATTACTGTCCCAGATTGCCACAAATAGTGGCCGCAATACACATTGCGTCTGCATTAGGACTGCGGGTTCGCTGCTGGGCTAATTTTCAAGGTCCCCCCTTGACGGCGTGCCCAGATCTCCCCTGGCAACCTGACCGGTCCCTGACCGTGGCACTTGCTGATGAGGTCGTCCAAATCCTCCACGTGGCTGGCCCTCAATTTCGCCGCGGGAACCCCGGCTTGGAAACAGATCAGGCGCAGCGCTCGGCGTCTCACCGCGATCGGCACCCCACCCCAGTGCCAGAAATCCTCGGCAACTATTCTCTCGGCCCACAGGTTGAGGGCGTCATCATCATCGGCGAGTAGCCGCGCCGTTCGTGCCAGTGCCGGAACCACATCATGGCCGAGGGCCTCGCTGAGGGCGGGGAGGGCGCCCTCACGAATTGCGGCGCGGCGCAGCGGTCCGCCCTCACTGTTGCGCCACGGCCCATCGGCCCGGTTACTCGGGTCGTCGACCGTCGGCAAATTCAGTGCGTGGCAAAACCCTTCAGTGTCTGCACGGCGAACCCCCAGGAGGGGACGCGACCACCACATTCGACCCGCGACGGGCGGCGAGGTCGGTCCCTTAGGTTTAGCTCGGTCGCCCTCGTCCCAGGTTGAGGCCCTCGGAAGGGGCTGGCGCTGCCGCATGGCACTGAGCGACCGGGTGCCCGCACCGCGACCCAGCCGCAACAGCACCGTTTCGGCCTGATCGTCAGCGGTGTGCCCGAGGAAAAGTTCGACGTGTCCCAACTGGCGGCTCGCCGCAAAATCGGCAGTCGCGCGGGTGAGTAGTCCATAGCGAGCGTTGCGGGCATTCCCTTCGGGGCCCGCACTACCAGCGCCACTGTCGGCCTGTAAAACCAGGGTTTCATCAGCCCCCAAATAGCGCATAAACTCGGCGACGGCCTCGGCTTCCACGGCCGCTTCGGGGCGAACCCCGTGGTCAACGGTGACGGTCAGTGTGGGAACGCCGCGCCGCGACGCCACATCAATCGTCGCTGCCGCCAGCGCCACCGAATCGGCCCCACCGGAGACGGCAATGACAACACCGAAATTGTCGTGGCGGTATTGCCCTTGCAAGTAGTGCCGGACGGCCAGTGAAACCGGCCGAGCGGCGGGGGGTGGGGTACTTCCCAGGAGGCGCGATGCTTCCGAGAGTTTCGGCTCAGATGACATCTGGGGTGGCATCTCAAATAGCATTGACGCGTTTGACCCATTCCTGGGGGTAGAAAATTTCATTATCGGTGGGAAGAGCATCCGAGCAGCTCAGCAACAGTTCAAGCCGGGGCGGATCGCTGGCAATCCCAGTTTCGGCAACGAAGTTCTGAATTCTATGCCGCAGCCCGGGCACATCGGGCACAGGGGCGCGCAGGTAGCGCAGCTGTTCGATTGTTTCGACCAGGCCCGACCGTGGCAGATGTCGCCGGATCCAGTGGACCGATGAAATATCTCGAGGCATAACTTCCAACATCCGAGTGTTGACCAGTTCGGACATCAGCATGAGGCTGCGGGAGATCTCTCCGACGGAACGCGGAAGGTAGTCGATGAGTTGGCGTTCATAGGCGGGAAGCCACGCTGCCCGTTGGAAGTACAGCTGCCAAATCCCGGCCCGGAGCGCGACCCACCTGGCGTAGTCATTTTGGTCGAGTGATAACTGCTGTCCGACTTGCCAAATATTCGGGGCGACCAAGAGTGTCTGCGTGTTATCTGCCGCAATATTTCGAAATGACTGCACGGTTCGAGAAAGACTGCGAATCGCGAGGGCGCCCCCAAGGGCAACCACACCCGGAATTGGTCGGCGAATCTGCGCACTGTCACTGATAGATTCCGGAGCCAAATCATTGGATTCCAGACTTTGAGTGATGCCTCTGAGGAGGCCGTGACGGTCAACGACCAGAATATTGCCATCGAAATCAGCTTCGGTGAGGTCGGGCAGCCCAGCCAGGTCAAGGACGCGCGGCCGGGCCCATTCAGAGGCGCGCCGCAATCGTTCCACCGAAGCGGTTGCCACACTTGGTGGCACAAGTGGTCCGGCCGATGTCGTCCGGATCAGCCGCTCCCCAACCTGGTTCCACGATTTATATATGCCCATAGGTTGATAGTACGGGATAGGAACGAAATTTGGAGGAAATTATTCTCCGGCCAACGCCCCAACGAAGTCGTCGATATAGGGACGGGCCAGATAGGCACCGTTTTCTGGGACGTCGTCAACACCCACGGCAAAAAGGAGCGTCTGACCGGTTTCGGTGGTGACAACGCCCGCCAGGGTCGTGGCCTGCCCTAACAGTCCCGTTTTGGCCTGGACGTTCCCGAAGGTCACTTCCCCCGTGAACCTGTCGGTCAATGTTCCGTTGACGCCACCGCGCGGCAGGTACCGCAAGAGCTGCGCAGTCGTGGGATTCTCGTAACTGACCTGCAAGGATTCGACCAGCAGCTTCGGGGTGATCTGAGACGTCTTATCCAGGCCGGAACAGTCCGATAGTTTGCTGCTCTGGGAATCTAAACCAAGTTCGGTAAGAATTTCCCGAACCGTATTGGCGCTGCTGACGAAAGTGGTCTCGTTCCCGCGTTCCTCTGCCGCCAGGTGGCAGTACTGTTCGGCCAGAGTGTTATTGGACTGGCGAAGCATGTGCGCCAGTTGTGCCGCGGCAGTCGCAGATTCGATGCTCGCAATGACGGGGGCTTCACTATTAGTGCCGGCAGCGATGCTCGTAACGGTGATCCCGTTTTCTGCCAGTCGGGCGGCAAAAACCTCGGCGACGTAGAGAGCTGAGTTCGGCACATAGCCCCAACCGGTCGGACTCTGCCCGGTGTTAATCGCGAAGGGGGCGACGTCGCCAGCGTGGGTGCTGACATCCTGTTCGACCCAGCTGGTGGGACGCAGCGGTCCCTCGAAAAGTTTGTCCTGATACCGCAGGTCGACGGTGGCGAGTCCCTGTGCCTGTAGAGCCGCGGCAGTTTCCTCCGCAAGCGTCCCCAGACTGGCATGCCCGACGACGGCCCCGCGCGTCTCTTGTGCGGCGAGCAGCAGGTCCCCCTCGCCCCACAAGTACAAGTCAGTTCCCAAAAGTGCTGTTCCCGTTTCCAGGGTGAGGTCGGGGTCCAGTGTGGCGAGGCTGGCCAGTCCCGGC
>CAYFQJ010000047.1:0-9571 GCA_964345205.1 uncultured Actinomyces sp.
CCGACGACTCTGTCGAGGTGCGCAGCGCCCAACCGTTCGGGACGCACACCCTGCAGGGAACCGGTTACACGACAATTAACGGCCAACGGATGCTGCTGACTGACTCGCTCATCTTCTCGGACCCCACCGGGTGGAGGGTCGCCCCCGCAACTGTCACCGGAGACACCGTCACTGTCGACTTCAATCGCTCCACAATTTTCCCGGCACACCTGACGCCCTACGGCACCTGCCCGACCGCTCCCGCCAGTAACCATTTCAACGAAACTGTTGAGGCCGGAGAGAAATCGCCCGCATGAAGGTCCTAATGGTTTGCACGGGGAATATCTGCCGTTCCATCATGGCTCAGGTCGTCCTCGCTGAACGCGGTGGCGACCGCTTCGAAGTGGACTCGGTGGGAATCAGTGCCGAAGAGAGCGGCAACCCAATCGACTATCGGGCCGCGACCGTCCTCGAACAGGCCGGATACACGGTTCCTCCCCATGAGGCGCGCCGCGTCACGCCCGAGGATCTGCGCGAGAACGACCTGGTGCTCGCCATGACCAGACAGCACTTTGACGCCCTGACAGCCCTCGCCACCCAGCATGGGATCAACGCGAATATTCGCATGTACCTCCCCAACGGTGAGGACGTCCCGGACCCCTGGTACGGGAGTTGGCAGGATTTCCACGAAACTCTCGCCACAATTGAGGACGTCACCACGACGCTGCTATGAAAAAGTTTTTCACCACTATCCTTGTGCTGGCCGTGGTGGTCGGCGGCGCCTACCTGTGGATGTCGCGCCCGACGCCGCCGGTGGAGATTGCGCAGTCAACGGCTGCGCCGCTGCCGCCTGAACCGCGCACACCCCCACTGGTGTTCACCGATTTCAATGCCGGCAACATCATTTCGGATGAGGTTTTTTACGACCCGAATACCATGACCGACGCCGAGATCGACGAGTTCATCCAGACTGTCAACGACGGGTGCCGCACCGGCGATGCGCCGTGCCTCAATGAATATCGGGAGGATACTCCCGACTACCCCGCTGACCAGTACTGCCGGGGGTTGGATGCGCTCAGCGACGCGACGGCCGCCGAAATTATCGGGCAGGTGGCGCGAAGTTGCGGGGTGAATCCACAGGCGCTGCTCGTCATGCTGCAAAAAGAGCAGGGGCTGTTGACCGCGTCGGGACCCCGGCTAACTCAGGACCGCTACTCGATTGCGATGGGGTACGGGTGTCCGGACACAGCTAACTGTGACCCCCAGTATTTCGGGTTCTCGAACCAGGTTTATCACGCGGCTCGCCAGTTCCAGATTTACCTACAAAACCCGGGGAACTTCTCGGTTGTTCCCTTCTCTGAGAATTCGATCAGATACCATCACAACTCTGAATGTGGCGAAACGACAGTTTATGTCGAAAACTTTGCCACCGCTGGGCTGTATAATTACACCCCGTACCAGCCTGACGAGAATGCGAAAGCTGGGAGCCCCGCTGGTTGTTCCGCCGTGGGGAATATCAATTTCTATGCCTACTTCAATGCCTGGTTCGGATCACACCACAGATAGGGTCAGCTAATGTCAAAAACCAAGAAGGCTCTCATCGGTTTGGGTGTCGTAATACTCTTCCTGCTGCTCGCCCTCGCCGGGGCCATTCTAGTGCTCCGCTGGCAGTTGGGGAGGCAAATCACGCATATCCCCGACTCCCTCCCAGAGCCTTCAATCACGATCGAGGGCGAGGCCGGTGACCAGATCAATTTTCTGGTGCTCGGGTCGGACTCGCGACAAAGTGGAGGAGACCCAACTGACTGGGAGTTCGGCGGGCAGCGCTCCGACGCGATGATGCTCGTCCAAATTGCCGGGGACCGCCAGAACGTTAATATCATGTCGATCCCGCGTGACTCGTGGGTGGAAATCCCCGGGAACGGGACCGCGAAAATCAATGCGGCATTCAGTTGGGGTGGGGCGCCTCTGACCATTGAGACCGTGCAGCAGCTGACCGGTATCCCCATTGACCACATTGCCATTGTTGACTTCCAAGGGTTTGAGGAACTGACCAACCAGCTCGGTGGGGTGACAGTCGAAACTAAAGATGGGCCCGAAACGATGAATGGGGAGCGGGCGCTCAAGTTCGTGCGGGAACGCTACACGCTGCCCAGCGGCGACTTTGACCGTATGCGGCGTCAGCAAGCATGGATGTTGGCGATTATGCAGCGCGTTTTCCAACGCGACGTCCTCACTTCGCCCACGCAGGTTTATTCCCTGACCCAAACGCTGCTCGCCAACTCGGCCGTTGATGAGGGAATAACCGTTGACTATATGACGTCCCTTGCGTTCAGTCTGCGAAATTTACGTGCCGATGACATCCATTTCTTCACGGCTCCCTACGTCGGTGTTGACACCAGCGCGGACGGACAGTCGATCATCATCCTGGATGACGAGAAGCTCGACGAAGTGATGGAACAGTGGCGGGACGACAATATTCATGACTACCTGATGGAGGGCTCCGGACTGGAAACCCTCGGATCACGGCCAGTCGAATAACTCAGAAAAGGGTCGTCGGTTCGGGGGAGGTCGCCTCGGGTGGAGTGCCGAAACCGGGGCCCGTCGGGACCGGCGCGCCCTGCTGATGGGCTTCGGCGGCGGCTCGTGCCCGGTCGTCGGCGGCCTCATTGAGCGGGTGGCCAGCGTGGCCCTTCACCCATTCGAAACTGATCTGGCGCCCCTGCAATAAGTGGTCAAGTTCGACAATGATCTCGAGGTTTTTCACCGATTTCCCATCGGCTTTGCGCCAGCCGCGCCGCTTCCAGCCGGGCATCCACTTGGTGACGCTATTGATGACGTACTGAGAATCGGCGAGGACCACCAGCGGTTCACTGGCGGCCCCCGACGTTGCTTTCAGCAGTTCCACCAGGGCCGTCAGTTCACCAATGTTATTGGTGCCTGACGGGAACCCCCCGGCCTGCCAAGTGTCACCGTCGATCACCCACGCCCAACCAGTCGGACCGGGATTACCAAGCGAAGAGCCATCAACGGCAGCAGTTATTGTCATGCCCCCTATGCTAGTGCTTCGATGGGACTGGTACGGCCCGCTCGGCGGCCGGGCAGCCACGAAGCGACTACTGCCGCCACGAGGCTTGCCACCAGAACCACGCCAATTTGCCACCACGGAATGGCGAGGACGACCTCACCGAAGCCGCTGAGGGTGAGGGCCGCACCCCAACCGATGATTCCGCCCAAGATCACCCCCGTCAGGGCCGCAGCCACAGAAATGAAGACGGCCTCGGCGGTGAGCATCCGCGAGACTTGACGCCGCGTCATGCCCAGGGCTCGCAGCAGACCATTCTCGCGGGTGCGTTCAACTACCGACAGTGAAAGTGTGTTCGACACCCCAACCAGGGCCACCAAAACTGACACTCCCAGGAGGGCGGCGCCCACGATCATGATGGTATTGACGACCGAATCAGTTTGTTGGCGCAACTGACTGGCCCCGCCGATTTCATAGTCCGGGTTCAGGCGCTGTATTTCAGTTTCGACGATTTTCGAGTTCGCCGGTGAATCTAACCGCACCAGGACCATTGTGTCCTGCATGGGCAAACCCAGTTCGGCGATCAGGTCGGAACTGACCCAGACGGTTGGGTCCCAAAGTCCGACATATTCGATGGTCACCACTTCGCAAACGTCGTTGTAACACAGGTCGGCGGGGGAACCCTCGTCCAAGCCAACGTCCTCTCCGTCGGCAGAGATGGAGAACCTGCCGGGAGGTACCAGCACCACGTTCCCTTTCGGCGGCGTTACGGGGGTGCGCGCGACCAGGTTGGTTGAGTCCAGTTCAGCGACCGACATTTCCCAGTCCCCCAGCATCACACCTTCGGAAAGTGTCTGGCGGATGGACACCGCTTCGACGTGGGGGAGTGCCGCGATCTCTTCGACCTGCGCGGTCGTGAACTCCATGCCGGCGACCGTCACGTCGACGGGGACGCGCTGGTCCAACTCGGCATTGGCTGTTGCCTGCATACTGGTCCCGGCGACAAGCATCATCACCATCAGGGAAACCCCAATGAAAATCGAAACACCCGTAGCGGCGGTACGACCCGGGTTGCGCTGCGTATTGCCCACAGCCAACCGCGCCAGAGTTCCGCGCCACGGAAGTGCCAGCCACCGCACAAAAGTGGGGAAAGCAGCCGAGAGGAAAATGGTGGCGGACAGCAGGGAAACCACTCCGCAGACCATGGCGATCCCGATTGAGGTGCTATTCGGACTGTCCTTCGCAAACACCACCATGCCGATGGTGCTCACCACGAGGACGGCGCCACCTAGAACCAGTCGCACCCAGGGGACTCGACGGGGCGGGGTGTCCGCTGAGGTAACGAAAGCGACCAGCGGCGACAGTCGTGACGCTCGCCGGGCCGAACGGTAACCGGCGATGACTGTGAGGAGGACGCCTCCGATGAAGACCCCGATGACGGTGGGGAGGCCCACGGCCGCGAGCGCCGCACCGAAGCTGGGGAGGACCCCGAGCAGGGTGATCCCGAGGGCCGCCAGCAGGGTACTCACAACGACACCAATTAGGGATGAAATGGCGCCAACCAGGAAACTCTCCCCGAGGATTAGGTTTCGGGTCTGTTTGCGGGTCGCCCCCAGGCAGCGCAGCAGCCCGAGTTCCCTCTGGCGTTGCTGGACGATCACCTGGAAGGTGGTGGTCACAACGATCAGTGCGACTACGACCGCGATGGCCGGGAAGATTCCCAACATCAGTTTGATCTGAGTGGTCGAAGCATCGACCTCGTTCAGCATCTCTTCGAGCTTTTCATCGGTTGTTTGCGCGAAGTATTGGGGGGGAAGGATTTCGTTCAGCTGCTCGACAATATTGCCCGTGTTGACGATTAGGAACCCCTCGGCGACAAGATCTTGAGCAAAGAGGTCGAAACCCTCTGGCGTCATGACAGCCGCGGGGCCCTGACTCATGTTGAATGCCGTATTTTCGCCCAGCAGGCCAACGACTTTCAGTGACATGACCTCAAGGTCGTCAACGCTCAGGTACCGGTAGGAATCGACCTGATCCCCAACTTTGACGCCGAGGGCTTTAGCGACAACCCGGTCCATGGCGATTTCATTCACGCCCGCTGGTAACTGTCCCTCAGAGAGTTTCGGGGTGTAGAACGGTTCGGGCCGGAGCGGTTCGATAGAGCCCGAGTTCTCGCTACCGTTCGCCTCAAAAGTCGCGTAGACACTGATGATCGGTTCGACGGCGCTCACTTCGGGCAGGGCCGCGATTTGCTCCATCACATCGGTTGAGGGTTCGAACTCGGCGTCTGTGGGGACCCAGCCGACGACAGTGGTGGCGCCCTGGTACTGCTCCATGTAACTCAGTTTCAGACCCGCGCCGAGGGCGTTACCGAAGCTGAGCATGATGACCACAAAAATGGTGGCGATTCCGACGGCCAAACTGGTCGCGAAGTAGCGTCGCCCGTGGAAGCGTAAATTGGCGGAAAGCATCTCTTTCATCGGTTTTCCCGCCCGATCTGCTCAACTGTCGGGTGGTCGAGGTCGGCAACAATGCGGCCGTCCCTCACCACGAGGACCCGGTCGGCCTGTGCGGCCCTTTCGGCGTCGTGAGTCACCATGATGACCGTCTGGTTGAGGTCATCGACCGCTCGGCGCAGCAATGACAGCACTTCGTCGCCCGCCTGAGTGTCCAGGTTGCCAGTCGGTTCGTCGGCGACAATAATCGCCGGGCGCATGACGAGGGCGCGGGCAACGGCGACTCTCTGCTGCTGTCCACCCGAAAGCTGTGACGGCAAATGGTGCAGGCGGTCCGTTATCCCCAGGCTCCGGGTGACAACCTGGAACCATTCGGGGTCAACGTTTCTTCCGGCCAAACGGTCCGGCAGTGCAATATTGGCTGCCGCATCCAAGGTGGGGACCAGGTTAAAGCTTTGGAAAATATAGCCGACCCGGTCGCGCCGCAGGATGGTTAGGCGGTCGTCGTTCAGCGTGTTGAGGGCGCAGCCCTCCAGGGTGACGGTGCCGCTGGTGACGGTATCCAGTCCCGCCAAGACGTGCAGCATCGTGGATTTGCCGGAACCCGAGGGGCCCATGATCGCCGTGAAAACTCCCGGTTGGAAGTCGACGTTCACACCGTCGAGGGCCTTCACAGTGGCCTCACCTTCACCGTAAATCTTGCTGACGTCACGCAATTGGACTACTGGAGTATTCATTAGTGCCTCTTCTTTTGGTCTCGTGCTCTCAGTTTGGCACCCGTTTCCGGCGCTTTCGCTGTTTTCAGGGGTATTTGGGGAGGCGACCAGGGTTAACCCTGATTTATACTGACCGAATGACTTCCAAACTGGTGGGTACTTTACGGCAACTTGACGGCTCGTCCTACGGCGCATACAAACGGGTCGTGGGGTCGTGGGAGTTCCCCAGTTTCACGGTCCACATCGACCGGGTCCAGTCCGACCCCTATGCGCCCCCGTCGGCAGTGCGGATCACCGCGCCGGGTCTGCCCGAGCTCACCACCGCCGAGCAGCAATTGGCGGCCGCCGACTTCCTGGTCCGTAACTTCCCCCGCACCCGCGACATCGGGATGGCCGGTGCGGGCCAAGAAATCTTGGAACGCTCCGCCGCTTCGGTGTCACCGGAACGCATCGAGTTGCGCCTGCAAGTGCGCCTCCCCGCACGAGGGCGGACCATCCTCGGACGGCTAGCCGCCGAAATTTTCGGCCACGCCCTCCCCGAAGCCGTCGCGAAGGTGCTGCGTTTCGCCGAGGCCGACTATGCGCAGGCCCTCACCTCCCAGGTGAATACTTACGTCGACCACCAGTTCCTGCAGCGTCTGCTGCCCCAGCGCGGGTGGGTCGGTTTCATTGCGGACGGGGCAGTTCTGGCTCGGGAGTCCGGAGTTTCCCAGCGCCCTCTGGCGGATTCAGTTCCGTTCGAATCGCCAGAGTCGCTGCGGGTTTCTGTTGATTTGCCACATGCGGGCACCGTTTCCGGCATGGCGATCCCTAAGGGTCTGACCCTGATTGTTGGGGGCGGCTACCACGGAAAATCGACTGTGCTCTCGGCGTTGCAGCGCGGCGTCTATGCGCATATTCCGGGGGATGGCCGCGAACTGGTCGTGGCGGTGCCCGAGGCGGTGAAGGTGCGGGCGGCGGATGGTCGGCCCATTACGCGCGTTGACGTCTCGCCTTTCATTAACCATTTGCCCACAGGCGCCAGTACCGAGGTTTTCAGCACCAAGAACGCTTCCGGTTCGACTTCGCAGGCGGCCAGTATTGTCGAGGCCGTCCAGGGTGGGACGTCGCTGCTGCTGATCGACGAGGACACTTCCGCAACGAACCTGATGATCCGCGATGAGCGCATGCGCGCCCTGGTTTCGGCGGCTCAGGAACCGATCACTCCGCTGGTTGACCGGGTGGCGGCCCTAGCGAAAGATGTTTCCCTCATCATGGTGATGGGCGGTTCGGGCGCGTACCTGGATGTGGCGGACCGTGTCTTGCAGATGGACGCCTACCGCTGTGTGGACGTGACCGAACGGGCCCGCGAGGTCGCCGCGTTGGTGCCGCGTGAAATCACCGAGTTTTCCACGTTCCCACCGTTGACGCCGCGCCGCCCGGTTCGGCTGCGTTCGCGTGCGGACCGGCCAAAAACCCGTTCGACCGGAGTGGTGTCTTTCAGTTTGGATCGTGAGGACGTCAATATCGCCGACGTCGAACAAATAGTTGACCCCGGACAGGCCGAAGCAATCGCCTGGGCCGTCCGGGGCATCGTGGAGCATTTAGCTGATTCTGAGTTGACGGTGGTTGAGGTCGTCCAAAAGCTGGAGGCCCTACTGTCCGAACAGGGCTTAGACGCCCTCTCTCGTTTCGGTGCCCGCAAGTTCCCGGCGTTCCTGGTTCGCCCTCGCGCCATCGACGTGGCGGCAGCTCTGAACCGTTACCGTCCGCTCCAAATCAAGTGACTGGTTTAGTGTTTGCCGTCGCACCACTGGTCGGCTGGGACCTGCGCTTTGACACTGGCGACGTGTTGGCCGCAGCCCTTCCAAGTTGTCTTTCCACAAACTTTGCATTTTGCTGGTGAGCACATAATTTTCTCTCTTTCAGGCGAGGCTAAGGAACAGTTTTTCTAGTTCAGCGACGTCCAGATCGGTCTGTTCGTCGTTGAGGCAGCTTTCCATCGCGGAGGCGATGATGAGGAAACCTGCCCGGTCTAGTGCTTTCGACACGGCCGCGAGCTGCGTGACGACTTCGCGACACGACTGCCCTTCGTCGACAGCTCGGATAATGGCATCCAGTTGACCACTGGCGCGCCGCAGCCGATTCGAAACTTTCTTATTCAATGGGTATTCCCATATCGCGCAGTGTTGTCATTCCGCCCGAGAAGCTCGCGACGTCGAAACCTTCCTGCGCCAGAATCCGGTACGCCAAGTAGGAACGCATCCCGGACTTGCAGATGAGTCTGACGGGTTTGCCCCGCAGTTCGTCAAGGTGGTCGCGGATTTCTGTGTGCGGAATATTGATCGCCCCGGGCAGGTGGTCGGCCGCAAACTCGGCGGGTGTGCGCACATCCACCAGTTGGGCGTCGCCGGGCAGGACTTCGTCAAGCTCCTGGGCGTACCAGAGCCGCAGTTTGCCCTCGCGAATATTGTTGCCGATCATTCCGGCCAGGTTCACGGGATCTTTCGCCATGCCGTAGGGCGGCGAGTAAGAGAGGTCCAGGTCAATCAGGTCATCAATTTCGAGCTCACCCCGGATTGCCGTGGCGATCACGTCGATCCGTTTGTCGACCCCGTTTTGCCCGACGGCTTGCGCCCCGAGGATCCGCCCGGTTTCGTCCTCAAAAAATACGGTGAGGTTGATGGGCGTCGCACCTGGGAAATATCCGGCATGCTGGTTGGGGTGCAAGTTAATGGTGTGGTAATTGATGCCTTCAAGTCCGCGAGTATTCGCCCCGGTGGTCGCGGCGGTCAGGTTCCCCACCCGAATAATGGCGGTCCCGAGCGTCCCGGGGATCGGTCGGGCCTTTTCAGGGGTGAAAATATGGTCCGCCACCAGTCGCCCGGCCCGGTTGGCTGGTCCGGCCAGAGCCACAGGGCGCCGCGCCCCAGTGACCGCGTCAACACTGACAGTCGCATCTCCGACCGCCCAAATCTTCGGGTTACTGGTTTGTCCGTGCTCATTGACGACAATGGCCCCGTTTTCCAGTTCGAGGTTGCCCGCCAGTTCGGTATCGGCCCGCACCCCGATGGAAAGGACAACCATTTCGGCGGGGATTACGGTCCCGTCGGCAAGTTCGACACTGTCGTCGTGGACGGCCGCCGCCCCCACACCGGTGTGGACGGTGATGCCAATTCGGGCCATCTCTTTTTCGACGGGGTTGGCGATTTGGGGTTCAAAAATGGGGAGGACGTGGGGCGCCAGTTCCACCAGGTCGACGGTCCAACCTTGGGCGGCGAGCCCTTCAGCGGCCTCGACCCCGATGAATCCGCCACCGAGGACTACGGCCCGACCGCCGGGGCGCCCCTCGATAACTTCCCGCATCTTGAGGGCGTCATCGACTGTGCGCAGGGTGGTGACATGCGGTTTGTCGA
>CAYFQJ010000048.1:0-9378 GCA_964345205.1 uncultured Actinomyces sp.
CCTAGGCCTCTAGACGATGGGGGCTCAACCAGTTCATTGCTAAACCAGCGGACCTGAGAAGCATATCGACAAGAAGGCGGTTTTGGCAAAACGAAACAAAGCTAGTTGGCTCACGTTTTCAGTTCAGCCCGTAACATGAGGTTATGGATAACTCGGATGTGGTCGTCGGTAAAGCTGTCGATGTGATGACGGTTGTGGGGTGGGCACTGGGGGGAGCGCTGGTTGGTTTAGCGGTCGCAGTGGTGCTCCTAGTGGTTCTGTCGCTGCTGGGACGTAAATCAGCAACGTTTCGGCAGTTGGTGCGTCGCACGCGCTTTTCCTTGCCGATGGCCTTGAGCCTCCTCGGGGCGTGGGCCGGTTACGGCCTCGCTGATGTCGACACCGAAGGGATGCTGTATTCCGCTGCGCAACACCTATTGCTGTTGGCAATGCTCGTGGCCTTCGGCTGGTACTTCTTCTCGATAACTAACCTGGTGCAGGACGTCACGGACTCCCGCATCGAGAAGGACGCCCGTGATGCCAAGCGGCTGCGCACTCAGGCAGAGGTTCTGCAGCGCGTCCTCAAATCGATAGTTGTGGCCGCCACAATAATCGGATGTCTGCTGACTTTCCCCGGGATGAGGGCGCCCCTGGCGTCACTGTTGGCATCGGCCGGGGTGATCTCGCTGGTAGTTGGGCTGGCGGCACAGTCGTCGCTGGGGAACATGTTCGCGGGGATCCAGCTGGCGTTCACGGATGCGATCCGCGTGGGCGATACGGTGACGGTCACGATGGCGGGGAAGGAGCATACTGGAACTGTCGAAGAGCTGACATTGACATATGTGGTGCTGCGGATCTGGAACGAGCGTCGCATCTTGATGCCGTCCTCGGAATTCACGACGAAACCGTTTGAGAACTGGACTCGGCAGGGGACCGAACAGTTGGGTGAGGTTCATTTGGAGCTGGATTACCGGGTGCCGGTGGTGCAGGTGCGTGACAAAGTGCAGACCCTGGTGCAGCAGTCGAAGCTGTGGGATGGGCGCACCTGGAACGTGCAGGTTGTGGAGATGACGGATCGCACCCTGACTTTGCGTGTCGTGCTTTCCGCGTCGAACCCGGGGAACCGCTGGGATTTGGAATGCGAAATTCGTGAAGCCCTGGTGATCTGGATCAACGAAGAGCTACCCTGGGCCCTACCCACCCAGAGAACGCTCGCGACAGTGTCCACGCTGATCGGACGCGACCCCTCGACAGCGACGGGAACTGAAGCGGCGGCCGGTGACCCATTCTTTTCCGGGTCGGCAGAGGCCGAGAAGCGCGCCGAGCTTTTTTCTGGGCCGGGACAGGAAGCATTCGATGAACGGGAACAGGTCGTCCACATGCAGGCTTTAGACGCGCAGGGGAAACTGGCAAAGCCGTCCTCGGAACCGTCGACCGAGGCGGACAAACTCGATACAAAAGTTGAGGAGTGAAGCACCGATGTCATCTAACGAGAACCCGAGAACGTGGACCGATGCGCAGTGGCGCGACCGCCTGGCCCCACTGGAATATCAAGTCTTGCGCCAGGCCGCGACCGAGAGTCCCTGGTCCGGCGAACTTCTGGATGAGGAACGTCCAGGCACCTACGTCTGTGGCGGCTGCGGCCAGGAGCTTTTCAAAGCCGACACCAAATTTGATGCCGGCTGCGGTTGGCCTAGTTTCTTTGCTGCCGTGCCGGACGCCCTCGTCGAAAAGGAAGACTACCTTCTGGGTTACGAACGCACCGAAATTTTGTGTTCACGCTGCGAGTCGCACCTGGGACATGTTTTCCCCGATGCCCCGCAGACACCGACGGGGCTAAGGTACTGCATGAACTCGGCGGCGCTCACTTTCGAACCGGCGTAACTTCAGGGCGCTCAAGCCCTGCATTGTCCAGTACCGGGTCGACGCGGGCGGTTTTCGAACGCGCGTAGTGGAAAGCGATTCCCGCCAGAATGAAGCTGAGGCACGCTGGCAACAGCAGTGACCAGCCGGTGCCGCTGACCGGATCCCCGCGCACCGCCGAGACACTCCACCCGCCGAGGGTTCCCAACCATCCGGTGACGAAACCGCCCGCCGCGAAGCCGCCCAACGTCAACGAGTAGCGCCTGATGAGCGCGCGGCGTTGTGGGCGAGTGATCCCGATTGACGCGGCCGGTTGCGCCAGTGTGGCCAGCAGGCCCTGCAGTTCCGTTGAGATCGCGACTGAACTGTAAGTGGTCCCGTCGACTGTGCGGAATGAGGGGCCCTGGATGCCGGCGATGAAGGCAATCACGAAAGCCAAAGTGCGCGCACCTGAGAGAGTCGTGGGAATAACCTGGAGTGCCCACAGCAGGCTGACCGCGAGAATCGCGACGGCCTCGGCCCCTAAAATCCAAGCACTGTAAGAGACGCCGATTTTGTGGGTGCGGAAAATTACGCGCCCCGCCAGGAACACCCCCAACGAAAAGCAGACGACAGAACCCCAGGCCACCAAGAAATGTTGCCAGTCCCCGGTGGCGAGGTAGAGGGCGCTGGCGACGATGTTCCCTGACTGGCTTGTTGCGAAGGTACCCGCGTTCATCAGCGCCCACACATTGAGGCAACCTCCGATTGTCGCGAGGACGACCGCCACCCCCAGGTGCTCCATCAGCGGGTAGGTGTCGATGCGGCTCCGTTGCTGCCGATTCGTCGCGTCACCGGCCCGCGCGGGCGCCCTCAGAGCCTCAGGTTTTCTAGTCATTGCGATCTCCCGTCTTACCGGTAGCTTACCGGCGTTCACGACATTGGGACGAGGTCGCCTCGACGACGTCAGCCAACTATGGTAGGTGGCACGCGTTGAGACGCCCCGTTCAGTATTCCCACGTTTTGAAGGAGATCCCGTGGCCATATCGAAAACACCCCTGAAAGTCACCGTCCTCGGCGCCGGGACTGTCGGGTCGCAAGTAATTCGCCTGCTTGACGAGCAGTCCACAGAGTTCGCCGACCGGGTCGGTGCCCCCCTGGAGGTCACCAACGTGGTCGTCCGTGATGTGAATGCGCCCCGCGATGTGGTTATCGATCCGAAACTGTTGACCACAGATGCTGAAGCTGCCATCGCTGACGCTGATCTAGTTATCGAACTAATTGGCGGCATTGAACCGGCCCGCACGCTGGTGCTCTCAGCTTTGAGTCAGGGCCGTTCCGTCGTGACTGGCAACAAGGCGCTGCTGGCGGCCCACGGTCCGGAACTGTACGCGGCGGCGGCCGAGGCCGACACCGACCTGTACTACGAGGCGGCCGTTGCCGGCGCGGTCCCCGTTGTTTACGGGCTGCGGGAATCTTTGGCGGGGGACCGCATCACCCAGGTGATCGGGATCGTCAACGGAACCACGAACTTCATCCTGGACCAGATGGCCTCCACCGGCGCGTCCTACGAAGACGCTTTGGCTGAAGCTCAGGCCCTCGGTTTCGCCGAAGCGGACCCCAGCGCCGACGTCGACGGTCTAGATGCCGCCGCCAAGGGAGCAATTTTAGCTTCACTGGCTTTCCACACGCGCGTCAGTATTGATGACGTGGCCGTTGAGGGAATCACGGGGGTAACTGCCGATGACATCGCCGAAGCTAAACGCACTGACCAGGTAATCAAGCTCTTAGCGATCGCGCAGCGGCACGTTGGTGAGGACGGCGAATCAGTTTCGGTTCGGGTGCACCCGACTCTGGTCCCCCTCGACAGTCCACTGGCCACAGTCGCCGGTGCCTATAACGCGATCATCATTGAGGGTGAAGCCGCTGGGCAACTCATGTTCTACGGTCAGGGCGCTGGTGGTGCCCCCACGGCCTCGGCGGTCCTCTCCGACCTGGTGGCGGCGGCCTCGCACCGGGTTCACGGCGGGAACGCACCTCGCGAATCGGTCTACGCCCAACTGCCCATGTTGGGCGCCGGTTTGACCACCTCCGAGTTCCAACTGCGACTCCAAGTTGAAGACCACGTGGGCGTCCTCGCCGCTGTCGCCACCATTTTTGCTAACAGCGGGGTGTCAATCGCCTCTGTGGACCAGCGTTACGACCAGCCGGAAATTGACGGGACCTGCACGCTGATCATCTCAACGCACGACACCACCGAGACCGACATGGCGAAAGTTCGAGCCGATCTGGAACAGTCCCCGGTAGTGCGCAATGTCCTCTCGACGCTGCGTCGCGTCAACAGCTGAAGCTAAGCGCAGCGGCACCAACGCCGCGGCCGCGAAACAAATAAGTGAAGGGAGTTACCCACTTGGGTAACTCCCTTCACCGGTAAGCCGAACCCGTGGGTTCAGCCCTTCAAATAATCTTCATCGTCACGCAGTTTGGTGCCGCCTTCGTGGCTGCCATCCTCGAGAGGTTCGCCGCGGCCCGCACCGGTCTGAACATTGGCGTCATCCCATTCGCCTGCCGCCAAGTCGTCGGCGTTCTTGTGCTCGACAGTTTCGTCGTGCAAAGCCTGCTGCTCGTTGCGACGGGCCGAACGGTTGAAGTGTTCTTTCTCTTTACCGTGATCTTGTGACATGGTCGAGGTCTCCTTCTGAATTTTCCTGCATTGAAGTCAAGTAACCCCCTAATGTTAGCCCCTTATCACCCGATCTGCTCAAATGGGCTTCGACACTTTCTGCTATTCGGTGCCGGGGGCCGTCACGAAATCGATCAGTTCTTCCACCGGCCCCAGCAGCGTCGGCTCTAAATCGCGGTAGGTTTTCACCCGCGCCAAGATTTGTTGCCACCCCTGGGCCACATCAGCCTGGTCGGTGTGTGGCCAACCGAGCGCCTGCAAGGTCCCCACTTTGATGTCGATATGCCGCGGCACCTGCGGCCACGCCCTCAACCCGAAGAGCCCCGGTTTGATGGCCTGCCACACATCCACGAACGGGTGGCCGAGGATCCGCAACCCCACTGGCCACTGTTTGAGGGCGGCTTGCGCCAAGCGGGTTTCTTTCGAGTGCGCCACCAGGTGGTCAAGTAAAACCCCGGCGCGCCTTTGCTCATTGGGGGCGAAAGTGGCGAGGACCTCTTCCAGGTGGTCGACGCCCTCGAGCAGCTCCACCACAACGCCTTCATGCGCCAGGTCGTCGCCCCACACATGTTGCACCAGTTCCGCGTCGTGGCGTCCCTCAACCCAAATGCGGCTGGCCCGAGCGACACGCGCCCTCTGGTTTGGAACGGCCCGCGATCCCGAGTTCGTCAGTTTCCGACCGCCGTGGCCGCGGCGCAAGGAGTCCGCAGTGGCGGCTTTTTTCGGCGCTGGCGGCAGGGCCTCGATCGGTTCGCCCTCCAACCAGAACCCCAGGCCGAGGGGGAATAGTTTCCGGTTGCCGTGACGGTCCTCCAAATGGACCATGGTGTTCCCGCCGACACGTTCGAAGGCGATAGCGGCCCCGACGAAACCGGAGGCAGGATCTTCGAGGACGGTGCCGTTTTCAATGCGGACTTTTCGAGGTGGCGGCGAATTGTGGGAGCCCGCCCGCGTCGAAGTGCGGGAAAAAATATCCGGCCCGTACCGGTCGTCACCGAAATTTGTCATTGTGAATCCCGTAGGCCGCGCAAAGCGATCAGGGCCAGCAGCGCCAGGGCGGCCACAGTCATTGTGGTGGCGGTAACCATTATCGGCAGCATGAGGGCGATGACGAGGCCGCCGGCGAGCATCACCGGTTTCGCTCCGCGTCGGGCCGCCACCCCACCCGCGATCGGCATGGCGATGAGCGAACCGATCCCCAAACACAGCAGCAGCATTCCCAGTTGCGCGTCGTTTGCTCCAAGACGCGACTGCAGGTAGGGGATCAGCGGCGCCCAGGTGGCCGGGAGGAACCCCGAAACGAAGAAAAACATGTACGTGGCGAGGCGCGGCTGCCAAATGGGGCGGGAAATTCCCGAAGTGTTCGGACCTGGATCTGACAGCACGTCAGAGGGGGAAACCTGCTTAGTCATGCTCTGATTGAAACACGTTTGACCTGGGTTGAACACGTTCGGAGGTTGCTCTCACAGTGTGGAGGTCGGCCGTTGCTGTCGCCGCTGCAGTGTCGAGAAGCTGGACGGGCTCCCCACCCGCAGTAAGAGGATCGCTAAACTACGGTCGTAATCCTAACTGCTGAAATTTGGCCAGCGCAGGCCCGGCAATAGCTGCGGAAGGAAGCCGTGAGACGTTCAACTTTGAAGGTGGTAGTTCCCGCTGCGGTGGCGGTTGCGGCCATCGTGGTTCTGGGGATCGGTGTGGACTCCTGGATGAACGTTGTCCTGGGAATGACGGTCGTTTTAGGCAGCTTCATGGCCCTGATGAACCTGGTCCACAACTGAGTTCGAGGGCGGCGCGCCCTCGGCCGTTCTTGCCAGCAGGGGGAAGTTCGAAAAGCGAAGCGGGCCACGACCGTTAAGATCGTGACCCGCTTTAGTTGTAGGCCCACCGGGACTCGAACCCGGAACCCACGGATTATTTGCCGCAGGGCCTCATCCTTTGTGTGATCCTCGCCATAGGCTGCATTGCGGCCGCGCGCAGCTATTCATCTATTTGCCCTCTTGACCAGTTGAGCCGCCTCGACCAGCCAACCCGCCTTGACCAGCGGAGCCGGTCGAGGCAGGTTGTTCAGCAGTGGCGTGCCCGGTGATCGGCTGTGGTGATAACAGTCGTTCGCCTAGTGGCGATAAATGCGAGCGTGCCGTATATCGGCCTAATTCTGGCGCTTATGTTTAGATCTGATCCATTTTGTACAAACGACCCACGATCCCTTCCATTTCCCACCGGTTGGGTCATCCCTCTTGAGAGATGGGATGAGTCGCTGGTCATCGCCGGTCGCTCAGAAGGCACTCGCAGACAGCGACTGGGCCAGATTCGGAGCCTGGCCCGGGAGCTGGACGTGCCAGACCCCGGCGCCGTCCAGCAGGGCACGTTCTATAAGTGGTTGTCGGAGAGACAGTGGCAGCCGTCAACCCGCAAGTCCCACTATTCCTCATACCGCATGTTCTTCGGCTGGGCGTACCGCACGGGCGTTGTCGGCGAGGACGTGACGCTGGGCCTCCCACAGGTCACTGTTCCTCGTCGGTTGCCGAGACCGGCCGACGATGCCGTAATCCTGCTCGCCATGCGTAATGCGCCTATCCGCGAGCAGCGGCTGATCACTATCGGTGCCCAACTGGGCCTCCGGATAGGCGAAATCGTCAAGATCCATATAACTGACTTGATCCCAGACTTAGCTGGATACTCCCTCATGGTTCACGGCAAAGGCAGTAAGGAGAGACAGTTGCCGTTGCCTGCGGACCTCGCGTACCTGCTCGCACAATGGTGCCGGGAAGGCGGCGGCTGGGCGTTTCCGTCGGCCAGTGGCGGCCACATAAGTTCCAGCTGGGCATCGAAACTCGTGTCGCGCGCTCTGGGAGAGCACGCGACCTCGCATGCCTTACGGCACCGTTTTGCCACCAAAGCGTACTCAGCTGAGCGTGACATCCGGGCACTACAAGAGCTGCTGGGGCATTCGTCCATCAGCTCTACTCAGATCTACACGGCGCCCCCGCCGGGGGCACTAGAGGCGACTCGGCTGGCCGACTAGTTGGGATTGGGCGCGGGGCCGCGTCTACGAATTGGTTCCGGTTGACCGGACGCTCCCGTGGGTGATTGAGGGTTGCGGGGCCATCACCCCGCAGGCGGCAGCGGCTGCCGATTTAAGCATTTGGGTTGACGCCGACCCGTTGGTGGCGCGCGGTCGAGCGGCCGTCCGCGACGGGGGCGCCGACTGGTGGCCGAACTGGCACCGGCAAGAGTTGGCGCATTGGCGCCGTAACCGCCCGTGGGAGTTAGCGACTCTTTATCAACATGCGGACGGCGATGACCACCAGGAATACGGCAAAAAATATGTTGGCGATCAGTGGGCTGACTAAGTGCGCCACGTAGGAACCCAGGAAGGTGGTGGCGCAGGCCGACAGCCCCACAATGAGGGCGGCTTTCACGTCGAGGTTTTTGCGCATCAAGTTGGGGACGGTGCCCGCCAGCGCCGAGGGGATCATCATCAGCAAACTGGTGCCTTTCGCCACCAAATCTGAGGCCCCAAACAGCAGCATGAGGGCGGGGACGACGATGATTCCCCCACCGACACCCAGCAGGCCTGACAGGGTTCCGACAGCAAAACCGAGGGCCACTAATGCCACCGCCCCACCCCAACTGATGCTGATCACCGCGTCTCGGGAGGGAACCGTCAAGAAAAGCATGACGGTGGAGGCGATCATGAAGATAGCGAAGAACCGTTGCAGGATTTTTGAGGATATCCGCGACAGCAGCCACGTTCCCAGTTGCGCGCCCGCCAAACCACCCAGTGCCAGCAGCCCGGCGGCAGCCCAGGAAACGTCATCGCGGTAGGTGAATACCCCGACGATGGCCAGCGGCACAATGGTGGTCAGCGACGTGCCGGACGCCAGTCGGGGGCTGAACCCCATGATGGCGATTAGTCCGGGGACAATCAGGATCCCACCGCCGACGCCGAACATTCCCGAAAGGAACCCGGCAAACAGACCCAATATGCCCAGTTTCCACAGCTGGTTATTAGTCATGCGGCCCCCTACTGCCTGGCCGGCAGCGCGGTGGCTGGACAGTCACTGAGGACGTCGGTGAGGGCGGCCTTCTCGGACGCGGTCACTGTCAGGCCCCAATAGTATTTGACGGCCACTTGCCGCAGCGCATAGTCGCATTGGTTTTGTGGGGGCAGCCACTGGTCGGCGCTGGAGGCGCCTTTGGCGTTGTTGGTGGGCCCATCGACGGCTAGGAGGTTCAGCGGGTTGTTGGCGAAGTCTTCACGGTCGCGGGCGTTCCACTGCCAGGCGCCGGAGCCCCACGCGTCTGCGAGGGCAACAACGTGGTCGATTTGCACGTCGGCGGAGGTGTCTTGCCCGCGGGTGAAAATGATGGTTTGGCCGGTGTAGGGGTCTGCGAGGACGCCGCTGGTGACAACATATTCGTGGGTGCCGTCGCGGTAGGTCACGTCTGTGAGGTCACGCGCCAAAATGTCGTTGCGAGTGTCGCAGCCGTTGTGGTCGACGTCCGCCCAGCGGGCCCCGAACTGGTCCCGGTCGTAGTCGGGGCCGGTGGGTTCACTGACGGGAATTTCCGCCAGCGCAACAGTGGCCGGCGTTTCGGGAACTTGCGCTTGCGTCCGCGTGGCCACAAACATCCACAGGAGCGCCGCGAACACCACGCCGACCAGCAGCACCCAGCCCAGTTTCCGGTTACGACTCATAGGAACATTGTGCCGTATTGGCTGGCCCCAACGCTGCCGCCCGCAGGAACTGTGGATAACTACATGTCGGCTGCCGCGGGATCCACGTACCCAACATAAACAGACACGTAAGGCGACAGGGACTGCTGCACGCTTTGGTGACAGGTTGGTCAGGCGGCTTGTGCGGCCTGTT
>CAYFQJ010000049.1:0-1561 GCA_964345205.1 uncultured Actinomyces sp.
CCCCAATTTTTCCAAAACTGTTATCGTAATGGCATATTTTGGTAGTATCGTAATTAATTCCAAATAATTGGATAACTTCAAAAACCAGCTTTTCAGGGGGACCCCTTGTCAAACCAACCGCCAGAACGCCGCCTAAATCCTCAACTTGCCGCCAGCAGCTTGGCAAAGATCGCCACCAATGACCCGACAGCATGGCCAAAGATCCTCAGCCACCCAAACTGCTATCCGGAACTTTCGTCGTGGATCAATTCCCAGATGAATGCTGGCTTGCCATACGCCGCACCAACCGGAGCAAACCCGGCGCAATCATCTGCCGGCGCCCAGCAGGGTGCTGCTGCCGCTGCGAGCAACTACCCCGGACCGCAGCGCGGTGGAGCTGCATTGCCGCAGGGCTACAAAAGCGCTGCTCTCCCAGCCAACGTAGCTGCGTTGCGGTGGGTGCCGATAACATTTCTAGGGATTGCCTGTCTCGGTGTTATCTCGCTGTTCCTGCCCGCGGTCAGCTTCGGCGGAGATTCGGGTATGTATGGCGGTGGCGGTATGTACGGCGTTGAAGGTACGTTTCTCGGTGGGACCTCCCTCTTAGGCGCGATCTTGAGCATCATAGGGGTTCCAACTCTATTGGTGCTGGTGGCTCTGATTGGTGTCGGGGCAATGACCCTCATGCATTACGACCAGCGGACGCTAACAGTCATTTCGGCGCTGAACGTCATCTTTGGACTAATTTTCGTTACGCCCTTGATCTGGATTGCGTGGCAACGGCCCAGCGGCATGTTCGATACGTACTTGCGTGTCAGTTTGGGAGCGGGACCTATCATCCTGGCGTTGGTCGGTATCGCCATGACAACCATCGGACTCATCGCGATTAACAAAAGTAAAAACACCTCAGGCAACTTGCCGGCATCTTTGCCGGCCGGGTCACCTGCCGTGAGCGGACAGTACGGAACACGATGAGTTGAGAATTGCCGCGGCGCCCTGGTGTGAGCCGACCCAAAAGTGTTGAGCCACCAAGGGTGCTACTGTACCAAGTCGCGCCAGACGACCTTGGAAATCGGGAACCTTTAGAAGTAGCAAAGCAAGCGGCGCGAACTTTCACCACCGACGCGGTTTGTGCCGTAACGCCCCCAGAGAGGGGAATTTTCGCCAATCGCGGACTGTGTTTTAGGGCATAATTACGCCAAAAAGCCCCAAATCAACTTTTGTAAAGTAACAGTTTAGTAACGGTTAGGAAGGTTGCGCTCAAGCCGATAAAGCGGCATATGGGGCCTAGAAAAGAGCTAAAGACGACGCAAAGTCCACGTGGGTTGACTAGCGTGGCGAGGAGGAAGGAAACATGACCAAAAAATAAAGATGTCAGATGCAACACCTCCTCCAGTGCCACACCCGGCACTTATCCCCGGAATCGGGGTGGAAAAAACCACCTCTCGGTTCCCCACCAACCGGTCGGTACTAATCATCGCCGGCGGTGTGACCATGGCGGTCATCGCGTGGGCGTTCATTACCCCCGACAGTTTGGCCGATGTCGGTGAATCTTCACTGGCGTGGGTGAGAGAACACTTTA
>CAYFQJ010000049.1:1598-9353 GCA_964345205.1 uncultured Actinomyces sp.
GTCGCGGTTTTCATACTTATTGTCGGCTTCGGGCGCACCGGAGGGATCCGACTCGGAGCTGACGATGAGAGGCCCGAGTTCTCTACCGGGTCGTGGCTCTCCATGATGTTTGCTGCTGGTCTGGGGATCGGATTGCTCTTCTATGGTCCTTTAGAGCCCCTAACCTACTTCCTCGAGCCGGCCCCTGGAATCGAAGCGGTCGCCGGAAGTGACGCGGCCGCACTGCCAGCTCTTTCACAAACCGTGCTGCACTGGGGGCCCATCGCCTGGGCCTTCTACGCCCTCGTCGGCGGTTCAATTGCCTATTCGGCTTACCGTCGAGGTCGCCTACCCCTGATCTCGGCACTCTTTGAGCCGGTCTTTCCCGATGGTTCTAACCGCGTAATCGGCCTCATCATCGATATTTTTGCGATCCTCGTGACCCTGTTCGGCACAGCAGTTTCGCTGGGAATTGGCGCTCTCCAAATTGAAAGTGGGCTGCGCGCCGTCACGGGTCTTGGGCCACTGGGTAATGCCTTCATCATTGGTGCGATCGCCCTGCTCACCACGATCTTCATTGCCTCGGCGGTATCCGGGGTTAAGAAGGGCATTAGGCGCCTCTCTAACGTCACCATGATGTTGACAGCTACGTTGGCCGTCTTCGTCTTCATCGCGGGCCCCACAATTTACATCCTCAACCTTTTCCCCTCCACGGTCATGTAGTTCTTCCAAGAACTGCCGACGATGCTGGCGCGCAACCCCAACCAGGGACCCGAAGCCGCCAAATTCTTGTCCACGTGGACCACCTATTACTGGGCCTGGTGGGTCTCTTGGACACCTTTCGTGGGAATGTTCATCGCCAAAATTTCTCGAGGTCGAACCCTCCGAGAGTTCGTCATTACGGTTATTTTCGTTCCCTCGACCATCGTCCTCACCTGGTTCGTCATCTACGGTGGCACCGCCATTTACATGACTGTCAATGGCAATGCGCCCGATACTGGTTCCAGTGGTGAAGCGGCACTATTTGACCTGCTCAAATCGCTCCCTGGCGGTACGATCGCGGCGGTCATCGCCATGATTGCGGTGACGATCTTCTTCGTGACGTCGGCGGACTCGGCCTCAATTGTGATGGCATCAATGTCCCAGGGAGGCCGACCGAACCCGTCAAAACGCATCACCATTATGCGGGGTATACTTCTCGGTCTGATCGCCATCGCCCTCATGTTGGCCGGCGGGAAGAACACTTTGGGCGGACTCCAATCGCTAATGGTTGTTTCCGCTTTACCGTTTACCTTCATCATCATCGGGATAATGTACGCCTGGCATAAGGACCTGCGAACCGACCCCTACATGATCCGTCAGCGCTACGCGAAGGCCGCAGTTGCGCGCGGGGTGAAACGCGGCATCGACAAGTACGGTGACGACTTCGTCTTCAAGTCTGATGAGGTGCCCGCCGAAGAGGGCGCCGGAGCTGACTTCGACAGTGACGATCCGTCTCTTGTTGAATGGTACGTCGAAGGAATGTCTGACGAGTAGCTTGCTGAGACCGTCGAAACCGACGATGACAAGGACGCGGAAGAAACCGACCCCGATCCGAAATAGTCCTAACGACAGTCAGTTCTAGCGAAGCAGATTAGCTGAACCACGGCGGTCACCTCGAGATAGCTTAGAGGTGACCGCCGAAGTCGTCCGGTTCGCCGCGACCACCCAGGAACACATCGCAGGAGCCCGTAAGTGGCGAAATTACCGGGCACCTGACACCCTTAGGATATGGAAAAAACCTGGGTTGCGCGCTCCAAGTGGCGCATTTTTGTGGGCGTTGTTACTGCCATTTTCATCGTCGCGGTCGTGTGGCTCGATATCCGCACGGGACTGTGGGCCGAAACCGTGATCCTCTCCGGTATCGCAGCGGGACTTTTGACGTTCCTCCTCACGGCCCTGTTTGTCGAACGATGGATGGCGCAGCGTGAACACATCAAATGGTTGCCGGTGACTCGCGTGGCCATCACGGATCTGCTGCATTCCATCAGCGATGAGAAACACTCTGACATTCACCGCGGCCTGATCGTCGCCCGGACGCTTCCGTCACCGCAGAACCGCGAAGAAGTCGAAGGGATCCTGAGGCTGGTCGTTGCAGAACGCCGTGACCTGACCGACGCGATGGCCAAGTGGTCAGGTTTCCTGGCCGGGTCGGCCGATGTGCAGGAACTAATGATTGTTCTGGCCCACCTGGCGCAACAGTTGGACCTAATTCGTGACGAGGCCGTTGAAGTGGATCAGCTCAGTGGCGACCTCGCGCCGGAAGCATTTGCGGAGCTGCATCGTGAGGTCGACCGGTTCAACAACTCAACGGGACGCGCAGCCACAACGATGTTGGAGCTCTTAGGTCGAATCGAACACATTGAAGCCGAGGCCTGAACGTAACGGGCATCATAGGCAGCTTCCAAGTGACTGTGGAAAGCTGGATCTGTCAGTCCCCGTCGGAAGGAACACCTGGTGAGTCCAAGCTGGAAGAAGGTTGAACCGAAGTCAGCACCACCGCCCAAAAGACGTTCAACAAGCCAGGGAGGTGCTGCTGCATCCGCACGGCCACCTAGTCGCCAGGATGCGAAAGCCACCGGGACGAAAAAGTCAGGTGCTCAGGGTTCACAGAAGAACTCGAAGGGGAAAGCCCGGAAGAAGTCCACGAAGCGGTCGTGGGTCAAGAAAACGCTTCTGGTGATCCTGATTGTTTTCCTGTCGCTTTTCATCATCGGGGTCGGACTGTTCCTGCTCGCGTACTCGCGCGTGCAGGTGCCGCAACCCGACGCGTTCGCGCAGGCCCAGACGACCACCGTCTACTATTCAGATGGGGAAACCGTCCTCGGCACTTTCTCCGAACTGAATCGCACCATTATCGACACCGCGGAACTGCCCGACTATATCGGTAACGCCATTGTCGCCTCCGAGGACCGCACGTTCTACACCAACTCCGGTATTGACATCAAAGGCATCGCCCGAGCCCTCTTCAATAACATCACGACCGGATCGCGCGAGGGCGGTTCAACACTGAGCCAACAGTACGTAGAAAACTATTATGTTGGCGAAACCACCACGGATTACATGGGCAAGTTGCGCGAAGCCATTCTGGCGTTGAAGATCAACCGCACCCAAAGCAAAGAAGAGATCCTCGGCAACTACATGAACACGATCTACTTCGGTCGTGGCGCATACGGTATTGAGGCCGCAGCTCAGGCGTACTTCGGGGTTCCCGCTAAGAGCCTCACCCTGTCGCAGGCAGCGCTGTTGGCTGGAATTATTCCCGCCCCTAGTGCTTGGGACCCGGCTCTATCCCCCGAGCAGGCTGAAACTCGTTGGGCGCGTGTTCTCGACCTCATGGTTGAGGACGGCTGGGCGACCGCCGAGGAAGCTGCCGCCGCGACGTTCCCCGACACTATTTCTCCCAACCAGAACAATCAGGGAATGACCGGTGTTGAAGGTTACCTGATGCAGCAGGTACGGGGTGAACTGGTGAACAAACAGGTCCTCACCGATGAGCAGATCGATGTGGGCGGCTACCAGATCATCACCACGTTGGATGTCGACCTTCAGGCAGCTGCCGAGGCTTCGGTTGCGGTGATGCCCAGCGAAACACCCGACTATGTCCGGATTGCGCTGTCATCCATTGATAACGAGACCGGGGGGATCCTCGCGGAGTACCCGGGTTCCGACTATCAAGAGGTGCAAATTAACTCGGTCACCCAGGACATCGCGATGGCCGGATCGACTTTCAAACCCTTCGGTTTGCTCAGTGCCATTGAGCAGGGCGCCTCAATTTACGACACCTTCAACGGCAACTCTCCCATTGAGATTGCTGGTCTGACGGTTGCCAACAACGACAACTATTCGTTCGGCAGAAGTAACCTCATCAAGGCAACCCAGTATTCAATCAACACTGTTTTCGTGGAACTGAACGATAAATACGGGGCCCAAGCAACAATGGATACCCTGGTTCGCGCCGGCATCCCCGAAGATACTTTGGGCTTAGAACCAACACTTTTGAACGTCCTCGGTTTCGCCTCCCCGCACAATATTGACCTGGCACGCGCCTATTCGACGCTGGCCACCGGTGGTGAACGACTGAACGTCCACATAGTTACGACAGTGCAAAACTCGCAGGGTTCCACTGTCTATCAGGCAGAACTGAGCCGTGAAAGGGTCTTCGAATCAGCTGATATTTCAGAGATGATGCCCTCTCTCCAAGCCGTTGTTGAAAGTGGGGGCACCGGGGCGAATGTCGCGGACCTGGGAATTGAGGTCGGAGCTAAAACGGGAACCTCTGAAGAACAAAAGTCGGCGCTCTTCGTTGGTTTCACACCGCAGGTGACCACAGCTGTCAGCATGTACGCTGTTGGTGCCGACGGCTCATCTCTGTCGCTGCCTAATGTGGGAGGCATCAATCAGTTCCACGGCAGCGACTGGCCCGTCGAAGTATGGATCGCCTATATGAAGGGCGCCCTTAACACTTTGGACGGCGACGCACAGTTCACGTGGCTGACCAAACCGAAACCGAGCCCGACCCCCAGCTTCACGCCGACTCCGACCACTCCGCCAGAGCCGACGACTCCGCCGGAAACGCCGAAGCCAACGCCGGAACCTACCCCCGAGCCGACGCCGGAACCAACGCCAGAGCCGACTCCTGAGCCCACACCCGAGCCCACACCCGAGCCGACGCCCGAGCCCACAACGGAACCGGTTCAGACCGGGTAGTTAAGGTCGTGTGCGCGTGGGGAGCGCCGCCTCAAAGTGGTGGCCCCTGCGGCATCCGTGCCAACTACGGCACCTGAAGCAGGTTAAAACAGTGGGGCCCCGAAACCAAATAGTTTCGGGGCCCCACAGTTATCTGAGGTTACTCGGCGACAACAACCAGTGTTGTGTTCGCAGATACGTCAGGGTGAAGTTTCACGATCACCGGGAAGGTGCCGGTCGACTTAACCTGGTCGGCCAACTCCACCTTGCGGTGGTCGATGACGCGTCCCAGAGCGGCGCTCAAAGCGTCAGCCACATGTTTGGCAGAGATCGCACCGAACAGACGGCCGTTAGTTCCGGCCTTCCGTGTGATGGTCACTTCTTCCAACATTTGGTCGCGCAGAGCGATCGCGTCTTCAACGTTTGAAATTTCGTGGCGGCGACGTGCCTCCACGATCTGGTCAATATGACGCTGGGCGCCCTTGGTCCACTGAACGGCAAAGCCGCGGGGAATCAGGTAGTTACGTGCGTAACCGGCCTTCACCTCGACGACGTCACCGGTGGAACCAAGCTTGTCGATGTCGCGGTTCAGCACGACTTTTCGAGTGTTGCTCATTTGCCTGGTCCTTTCCTTAGCGTCCAGTTGTGGAATAGGGCAGCAAAGCCATCTCGCGGGCGTTCTTCACGGCCTTCGCGATCTGACGCTGTTCCTGAACGGAAACACCAGTCACGCGGCGAGCGCGGATCTTGCCACGGTCCGAGATGAACTTACGCAGCAGCGGTGTGTCCTTGTAGTCGATGTTTTCAATTTTGGCCGACTTCAGAGGATTGGCCTTTTTCTTGATGGGCTTGCGAAGTTGAGGCTTCGCCATAATGGTCTCCTAAAAAATTAGAATGGGGGTTCGTCTTCGAAACTGGAGCCACCGCCAGGTGCGGCGCCCCACGGATCGTTGCTGGTACCACCAGCGGGGGCATTAAAGCCACCTTGAGAGAAGTTATTTCCACCAGCTGCAGCTGCGGGTCGTCCGCCACCATCACCACGCGGGTTGCGGGTAACTTGGGCTTTCGCGTAACGCAGCGCCGGTCCGACCTCGTCTACTTGAATCTCGTAGGAGGTACGCTGTTGACCTTCACGTTCGTAGGAGCGCTGTACCAGCTTCCCTGAAACGATGACGCGGGTGCCTTTACTCAAAGAGTCTGCGATGTTTTCTGCATATTCGCGCCAAGCGCTGCAGCGCAGGAACAGGGTTTCCCCATCTTTCCAGCCGCCGCTCTGCCGGTCGAAATTGCGGGGAGTGGAGGCCACGGTGAAGTCAACTACGGCGACACCATTGCCGGTGAACCGCAGATTAGGATCTGCAGTTAGGTTGCCAATAATGGTGATCAGAGTGTCATTAGCCATGGTCTTCCCCTTTGTTATTCAGCGCGCAGAAGCTTAGTGCGTAACACTAGCTCGTTAAGGCCTAGTTGACGGTTGATTTCCAACGCTATCGGGGAGGTGGTCGTCATGTTGATGACCACGTAAATACCCTCTGAGTGTTTGCGGATTTCGTACGCCAGACGACGTTTACCCCAAACGTCAATTTTTTCGACGGAGCCACCGGCAGCGGTAACCTGCTGCAGAAGCTTTTCCATCATCGGGGTGACGGTGCGTTCGTCGATACTGGGATCGAGAATGACCATCAGTTCATAATTTCGCATATAAAATACTCCTACGGTCTGAACGGTCACGGACGTTCCGTGACAGGAGGTATGCCGGAACCGAAGTTCCAATCGTTTACTTTACCGGCTAGGTGACTCCAATACCAACAATGAGCGCGCCTTCACACCATTGGCGAGCGCGCGCAGCAGCATGAACCATCCCGCGAATGCCACCCATAACCAAAACAGTGCAGTTCCCTGCTGACTTCCGGACAGTGGTGCATGTTCTTGGACCCACCAAAACAGCCAGCCCAGCGCCGGTAAGTAGAGTACCAGCGTCAGCACTCCCATCTTGGCCAGATAGGGTCCCTGGTCTGCGCCGATGAGAATCCCATCCAAGATAAAGACCAAACCACCGATCGGCATGAGAACGGCGGCGGCTAGAAGCGCACCGGTGGCCGCCTGATGCATCTGCGGGTCGCTTCCAAAGAGTTTCGGCAGCCACCAGGCATTGGCGCCCAGCAGAACCCCCATAGCGGTCGCTCCGATGACGCCCCACTTTGACAGTCGCAGCACCAGGTCCCGCACGGGCTTCTGCGCCCCCAGTGTCACAGCCACTAGTGACTGGGCAGCGATGGCCAGGGCATCCAACGCGAAAGACCCCATGGTCCACAGCGAGTTCACGACCTGCTGCGCGGCCAGTGCCACCGTCCCCGAATGCGTGGCAACAACAACTGTGAGCAGCAGCGCGATCCGCAGTGAGATCGTCCGGATCAGCAGCGGAGCTCCCTGCCCGAAGGAACTGAAAACGCCCGATTTTGACGGACGGAACGATACGCTCTCCCCGCGCCCCGCCCGGATAACGAAGTAAACCATTGCTGCAGCCATGATGGTTTGGGCGACACTCAGTCCCACGCCGGCCCCGACCAGTCCCCACTTCAGGCCATAGATGAGGACGATGTTCAGCCCCACGTTAAGCACAGACCCAGCGCCCAGAACATAAAGCGGGGTGCGGGTGTCCAGGAGGCCGCGCAGCACCCCATTGGCGGCCAACATGATCAGCATGCCGACCATTCCGGGGGCCGCCGCGCGCAGGTAGGCAATGGCGGCGGGTGCCACAGCAGCATCAGCTCCGAGCAGCTGCACCAGGCACGGCGCGCTCAGTTCGAGGACGACGACCAGAACTATTCCCAGCCCCGCAGCCAACCAGAGTGCCTGAATCCCCGCTTGGATCCCCTCGCAGCGTCGACCCGCGCCGAAGTGTCGGGCAGTGATCGCCGTCGTCGAATAGGCGAGGAAAACAAACATCCCGACCAGCGTATTGAGGACCGTCGAGGCCAGAGAAAGCCCGGCCAGGGGCACGACCCCGAGGTGTCCCACCATGATCGAGTCAATGAAAATTAGCAG
>CAYFQJ010000050.1:0-8777 GCA_964345205.1 uncultured Actinomyces sp.
TGTCTTCCATCGTCGTCCTCATCGTGGTGGGGATAATTGTCAACAGCCTCTTCACGAACCCCAACTTCCAATGGCACGTCGTATGGCAGTGGCTCTTCTCCAACACGATCCTCACCGGTGTTGCCTACACGTTGATCCTCACCGTTTTCGCCATGCTTCTCGGCACGATAATTGCCGTAACAATGGCGATCATGCGGCAGTCAACCAACCCGATTTTGCGGTCAGTTGCCTGGTTCTATATCTGGTTCTTCCGTGGCACGCCCGTATACACGCAGCTAATCTTCTGGTCTCTCCTGCCGGTTCTCTACCCGAACTTCACCATCGGACTGCCCTTCATCGGGGTGGACTTCCTGACGGTCACTACGGAAAAAGTTCTGACCGTTATTTTGATGGCCATTTTCGGTTTGGCGTTCAATGAGGGCGCTTACCTGGCTGAGATCATCCGAGCCGGCCTCAACTCCGTCGACAAGTGACAGTCCGAGGCGGCACTCGCCCTGGGCATGTCTCGCAGTCAAGTGATGCGGCGAATCGTCCTCCCCCAAGCGATGCGCGTCATTGTTCCGCCTCTCGGCAATGAGACCATCTCTATGCTGAAAACTACCTCCCTGGTTTCCGCGATTCCTTTCACCTTGGAACTGACGTTCGCGGCCCGCACCAAAGGCAGCTCACTCTTCGCCCCGGTTCCGCTCCTCATCTGTGCCGCAATTTGGTACCTGCTGATCACCTCAATTCTGATGGTCATTCAGCACTACATTGAGACCTACTTCGGCCGCGGATTCTCCAACGACAAGAAGAGCCACTCCACCGGAGGTCGTTGGGGTCGCAAACAGCGTTCCATCGCGGCCGCGGAAACGGTGACAATCGATCCCTTCGGAGACGTGACCCCATGACGACGACCCCAATGGTCAACACTGTTGACGTCCATAAGTTCTTTGGTGGCCTCCACGTTCTACGCGGAGTTTCACTAACTGTTCAACCCGGAGAAGTATGCGTAATTTTGGGCCCCTCCGGTTCAGGCAAGTCAACTTTCCTCCGCTGCATCAATCAGCTGGAAGAAATCTCGGCCGGACGGATCTGGGTTGATGGAGAGCTAGCTGGATACCGTGAGAAAACCCAAAAAGATGGGTCAGTGGTGCTGTACCAGCTCTCAGAAAAGGCGGTCGCCAAGCAGCGGTCCCGCATCGGCATGGTATTCCAAAGGTTCAATCTGTTCCCTCACATGACGGCGCTACAGAACGTCATTGAAGCTCCCATTTTGGTTCAGAAACAGTCACGTGCCGAAGCCAAAGCCACGGCGCAAACCCTATTGGAACTGGTGGGGCTTGCTGATCGGGCCGATCATTACCCCGCCCAGCTCTCAGGCGGACAACAGCAGCGTGTTGCCATCGCGCGAGCCATGGCGATGAAACCTGAACTGATGCTCTTCGATGAGCCAACCTCCGCCCTCGACCCTGAACTTGTCGGTGAAGTACTCAGTGTCATTAAGGATTTGGCAGCCAGCGGGATGACCATGATCGTGGTTACTCACGAAGTCGGGTTTGCTCGTGAAGTGGCCGACCGAGTTGTTTTCATGGACGAAGGCGTCATCGTCGAAGAGGGAACCCCGGCAGAGGTCATCGACAATCCACGGGAAAAACGGACCCGCGAGTTCTTCTCAAAAGTCCTTTGAGTCGTCACTAACCGAACCGGACACCGTCCGTGGCGGGATCCTCAGTTCCAGAAATACTGTTCCATCACTGCTCGTGATTTCCGGGCAGCCGCAAGCCACGAGTTGACGAGCTCGTCTTCACCCTCGACGCCGAAACCCAGAAGGTTAGCGACGCGGTGCGCTATTTTTGGTTTACGAGGCAGAACGTCGGTTACTTCAGGCAGAGTTCTCCCTGTCGCCAACACATTGGCGCTGCGAATCCGTGAAGCCAGAAGCCACGACTGACGCAGGGCCTCCCCCGCTTCAGCGCTCAAAACCTGAGTTTCGATGAGCGCCTCGATTGCGGGCAAAGTGCTGGGCGTCCGCAGCTGCGGGTATTCGCCCGCATGTTGAAGTTGGACGAGCTGCGTTGTCCACTCCACGTCAGCCAGTCCCCCCGGCCCCAGTTTGACGTGCCGTTCCCGCTGAATCCCACGCGGCAACCTTTCGTTCTCCATTCGTGCTTTCAGCAAACGAACTTCGCGCAGGTCCGCCCCCGTCAACTTCCACTGCCACCGTTGTTCGTCAACGAGCGCCAAGAACTTTGAAGCTAATGTGTTGTCGCCGGCCACCACACGCAAACGAATCAACGCGTGCTTTTCCCACGGCGACGACCAACGCTGATAATAGTCGCGGTAGGACTCCACAGTGCGGGACAGGGCTCCATTGCGACCCTCTGGCCGCAGATCCAAATCCACAGACTTGATGGTTTCCTGCCGGCAACTGGACAGTAACTGTTGGACCCGCACCACAACTTTGGCGGCGTTTCGTGCTGCCGTCACGGCGTCAATACCGGGGGCGGCCTCGTGCACGAAAACCAGGTCAACATCAGAGGCAAAAGTGCTCTCGAGACCGCCATAGCTGCCCAGGCCAGCCGCCACCATACTCACCGTGCGCTGCCCCTCTTCTGCCTCGTTCTCTTGCAGCGCCAACGTGAGTGCGGCCTCCACGACAATGTCGACAGTCCCCGCCAGTTCGGGACGCCAAGCGTTCACTGTCCCAGCCAAATCACTCAGCCCCGCCCGGGTTACTTCACGGCTCAACAGTGAACTGATCCGCCCGAGGGCGCGGCTGGGGTCGTCGTGGCGCCCCAAAAGGGCTTGGGCTTCGCCGCGGAGCGTCGCCAGATCGGGAGGTTCCAGCAACGCGTCGTCGTCAAGCCACGTGACAGCCTCCGGGAGCGCTGCGAGCGCACCCTCGGCCCATTTCGAGTTCGCCAGGGCGTGGCTCAGTTCGTAAGCTGCCGTCGAAGAGTCTCGAAGCAGAGACAAATACCAGTGCGAATCGCCATTTTGTTCTGACAGTGTTCGGAAACTCAGCATCCCCATGTCTGGGTCCGCCCCGGCCGATAACCACTCCACCATGACGGGAGCGAGGTTGCGCTGGATGAGCGCTCGTCGCGACGTGCCCGAAGTTAATGCCACCAACGATCTGAGGGCACCTTCGGGATCGCTGTAACCAATGGTTCGCAGACGCTCAACCGCGCCCTCACTGTTTAGTTCAAATGGGTGATCCCCCAACCCGGCGGTCGCCTCCACAATTGGGCGGTAATACACGTCCTGCTGCAACTGGTGGACGCGGCGCCGTAACCGATCCAAATGTTTCTTGAAGTCACGAAAGTCGCGGAACTTCCCTGGCTCTATCGACCGCGCCAACGCTCGTTGGGGGCCGGGCGACGTCGGCAAACTATGGGTGCGACGTAGGGATTGAAGTTGTGTGCGGTGTTCAGTGAGCCGCAAGAACCGGTACGCATCCGCCATTTCGTGCGCGTGGGCCCGAGAAATGTAGCCACCGGCAGCAAGAGAGTCGATCCCGGCTAACGTATTGGCTTTCCGAACTGTCAGATCGGTCTGTCCGTGAACCAGCTGCAACAACTGCACCGTGAACTCGACGTCACGCAACCCCCCGGCGCTCAGTTTGAGTTCCCGATCACGCTCGGAAATGGGCACGCTTCCTTCAATCTTTTGCCGCATCTTCCGCATGCCGCGCACAAAATCCGGTTCGCTGGCAACGGACCAGACTAGCGGGTCAACACTGTGAAGGAACTCCTCGGCAGTGGCCGCATCGCCAGCCGCACCGCGTGCTTTCAGCAGAGCTTGGAACTCCCAGTTCTGTGCCCACCGTTGATAGTATTCGACAGCCGAACTTGAAGTCCGAACCAGGGGGCCGTTCTTCCCCTCCGGCCTCAGGTTCGCATCTAGGGTCCACAACGGCGGTACTAACCCCGGTGCTGAACAGTAGGAAGTTACGGCCCGAGCCATTTCGGTGGCCAGTCCCAACTGTTCAGGTGTCGTTTCCTCGCCAACCAGAAACATGACGTCCACATCTGACACGTAGTTGAGTTCTTGGGCTCCTGTTTTCCCGAGCGCAATGATCGACAAATCTACTTCAGCGGCGGCGTCGTATTGGGCACGGGCTATCGCCAACGCCGTTTCGAGGGCCGCGTCAGCCAGGAGGGCCAACTGTGAGCCGACCATACCGACCGCCAAAATCGGTGTTGTGCCCGCTAGGTCTTCGGCGGCAACTGCCGCTAGTATTTGGTGGTATTTTCTCCGCATCTGGCTAACTGCTCCAGCCAGATCACCGGACTGTGTCCCTGTGTCGGCCCCTCCAGTTGGAAGATCAGCCACGGGCCGCTCCTCCAGGGGGTCACCCCCAACGGCCGCCACCATTTGGGTTCGCAAATTGGTGGGCACCTCAGTCAAAAGAGGCTCCGTTTTTTCGGTGTTGGCGATCAGAAAGTCCCCGAGCGCCCGACTTCCCCCAAGCAGAGCCAAGAGCCGGTCCCACATCCCTGCCCCTAAAGTTTCTTCCTCTTCACCAAGATCCCACCCCTCTTCGGCCAGGCGTCCCAGCTGCGCCAGGCACTGATCCGGGTCGGCGGTGTCGCTGGCGGCCCGAACAAACCTGTGGAGTTCGGGGCGTTCCGCGAGTAGACCCTTGACGGTGACGACGCTGTTGTAACCCCAACTGATCAATTCGGCGCCGCGAACCGTCATGGTTAGTGCCGCCCCAAGAACTGATCGTATTCAGCTTTGGTGATCTGATGGTTATATTCGGCCCACTCCTGGTATCCATTTTCGAGCAGGCAGTTGAAAAGTTGCTCACCGAGGACCCGCGCTACCATATCGGAACGTCCCATCTCTTCCAAAGCCTCGTGGAGGTCGCGGGGCAGTTCTCCAATCCCCAGAGCTTTGCGTTCCTGGCGGGACAACAACCACACATCGTCCTCGGCATCTGGGGCCAGTTCCATCTTGTTGGCGATGCCGTCCAGTCCGGCCTCGATCAGTACCGCTAAAGCCAAGTAAGGATTGAGGACAGGGTCGCTGGCTCGATATTCGATCCGCGCTGAGCGGCTTTTCCGTGGTTTGTAGTGGGGGACGCGGACGAGAGCTGAGCGGTTGTTATGGCCCCAGCAAATGTAGCTGGGCGCTTCCCCTCCGGACCACAGCCGTTTATAGGAATTCACTGTCTGGTTGATAATTGCGCTGATGCCGCGCGCGTGATGAAGGATCCCGGCGATGAAATGTCGGCCTGTGCGGGACAGTTGGTACTGGCTGGCGCCAGAGTAAATGGCGTTCTCTTCACCTTCGAAAAGCGACAGGTGCAAGTGCATCCCAGTGCCCGGTTCAGATCCCAGCAGTTTCGGCATGAACGTGGCAACCATGTTTTGCCGTAAAGCGACTTCAGAGATGACCGTTTTCGCGGTCATGATGTTGTCGGCCGCTCGCAGAGCGTCAACGGCCCGCAGATCAATCTCGTTCTGTCCGGGGCCCCCTTCGTGGTGTGAAAACTCCACAGAAATGTTCATGCTCTCCAAAGCTTGGATCGCTTGACGTCTGAAGTCGTTGGAGTCACCCCACGCAACGTGGTCGAAGTAGCTGGCCGAGTCCACCGGCACAACGTGTTCCGCTGTCGCGGGCGGCTGCAGCAAATAGAACTCAATTTCGGGGTGGACAAGAACATTGAATCCGACGTTCGCAGCCCGTTCCAAAGCACGTTCAAGCACACCACGCGGGTCCAGGGCCGCAGGTTTACCTTCGGGAGTGTAAAGGTCGCAGTACATCGCAGCGATCTGGTTGTCGGCTGGTTGAAATGGGAGCAGTTGCAGGCTTCGCGCGTCGGGAATTAGGACCATATCGGACTCGAAAGTACGAACCATACCCTCTAACGACGACCCATCGAATCCAATTCCCTCGAGAAAAGCATCCTCGAGCTGACTGGGGTCAATGGCAACGGCTTTGAGCTTCCCGATCACATCGGTAAACCACAGGCGGATAAACCGGACATCATTATCCGCAACTACACGCAAAGCCTGCTCTTGCTGCCGATTCACCGGTCGTTGTCCCCCTGGGCTTGCCCATCAAAACCGGACGTAATCGACCGGAGTGCGGCGGTGAGTTCTGTGGGAATGACCCACAGCTTCGAAGACTGCCCGTTAGCAACTTCAGGAAGCATCCGTAAATACTCATAAGCGAGCAGGTCCTCAGTGGGACGACCGTCGTGGATCGCACCAAAAACGGTGGTGATGGCCTGCGCCTCGCCCTCGGCCCGAGTAATTGCTGCTTGTGCATCGCCCTCGGCGCCCAGAATTGCCGAAGCCTTTTCACCTTCAGCGCGGAGAATCTGTGATTGGCGGACACCTTCGGCCTGCAGGATGGTCGCACGCTTGTCGCGTTCCGCACGTAGCTGCATTTCCATTGCTTGCTGAATCGTGGGGGGAGGATCAATCGCTTTGAGCTCAACCCGGTTCACGCGAATCCCCCACCGTCCGGTGGCTTCATCAAGGACCCCGCGAAGTTGAGCGTTAATCTGGTCGCGGCTAGTCAGGGTTTGTTCAAGATCGAGGCTTCCGATCACGTTTCGTAGCGTCGTGACCGTCAGCTGTTCAATACCTTGAATAAAGTTCGCAATCTCGTAAGTTGCTGCCATCGGGTCAGTCACCTGATAGTAAATTACGGTGTCGATGGACACAACCACGTTATCGGCGGTAATCACCGGTTGCGGCGGGAAACTCGTGACCTGTTCCCGCAAGTCAATAGTGGTGGCAACACGGTCAACAAAAGGGATTAATACATGCAACCCGGCGTATTTGATCGACTGGAACTTACCCAGCCGTTCAACAACCAGAGCGCGTGACTGTGGCACGATCCGGATGGCCCGGATAACGATGACGATCACGAGCAGAACTACAAGGCCTAAGACAACCATTAAGACGGGTTCCATAGTTGAACTTTCTTTGAGGGGGACTAATTTATGATTGGCGGGGTATTACCAGTGGGGTCTTGATCTTCCCCCAGCGTCGGAACCGAGTCGGGTGGGACGGCTACGTCCTCTTCAAGTGGGCCCACAACCGCGGTGGCTCCCTCAATTTGGACGACTTTCACTTCGGAGCCAACAGCAAAAACCGAACCTCTCTTTCCTCGAGCAGACCACTCTTCACCTTCGAGACGAACCCGGCCACCGGGACCCACCAGCGGTTTGGTGACGATCGCTGTCTTGCCGATCAGTCCACGCACGTTGGTGTCGATATCAGGAGTCGTTTTCTTCAGTTGTCGACGTGCCCAAGGGCGGACACCGAAAAGGAGGGCGATAGCAATAACCGCAAAAATGGCGACCTGAAGCCAGATTGGAGCGCCTAAGAATGCAGCTAATCCCGCTCCGAAGGCGGCGATCCCTATGGTGACGAAGAAAAGGTCAAGGGTGAACAGTTCAAGGATACTGAGGACAATCCCCCCGATGATCCAAGCAATAGCCATTTAGCGTTTTCCTTCGATTTGATGTCACCACGGAGTTTTCCCCGGTGAGACGTAAGCCGTTCGTTCTTTAGGGCGCTGTATCAGCGGAAAAAGCCCACCAGCGCCCATGCTGCTGCTTGACTTCCAGGTTGACCCCGAAAACTTCGGTCAAATTGGCGCCCGTGAGGACTTCCCCGATGGGCCCGGCTTGATAAACTCTACCCTCTTGTAGGAGCAGTGCGTGGGTGAATTCGGGTCCAATCTCTTCCAATTCATGGGTAATGAGAATTACGTTGGGACTTGACGGTGCGGTCATGATTTCGTTCAGAGCCTGCAGCAGAATCTCACGTCCACCCAAATCTAGTCCCGCCGTGGGTTCATCCAGTACCAATAGTTCCGGGTCGGCCATTAGCGCTCGGGCGATCAGGACCCGCCGTTTTTCGCCCTCAGAAAGGGTGCCGTAGGGACGGTTAGTGAGTGCGCCCATACCGAGAGCTTCAAGGAGGAACGTTCCCCGCTGTTCGTCGTCGTCCTCGTACTCCTCACCGAAATGCACTGACTGCCCCCACGCGGCAGTGAGGACCACGGAGAGAACCGTTTCGTTGGGAAGTAGACGTTCACCGACTTCGGAACTGGCAAAACCAACCCGGGCTGCCAACTCAGCCGCATGGTGGTCGTCCGCAGAACTGCCAAGCAGTGTTACGTCCCCTGTGTCGACGTCAGTTCGTCCCGCCAGAATTCCCGCCAGCGTAGTTTTACCCGCCCCATTGGGGCCCAGAACCACCCAGTGTTCCCCGGCGGCAACCGTCCAGGTCACCGAGTCCAAGATGGGTTTTCCGGACCGAACAACGCTGACAGTATCAAGGCCAATTAGGTTCATATTTTCGGGGGTTGAGCTCATAGTTCCAATTGTACTAGGTCAGTTGGCTCCCAGGAGCGTTAGGCCCCTTATGCGCGCCTTCCCAGAAGCTGCTGGTACAGTTCCAGTGTTTGTGTTCCGATGGTGTCCCAGGTGAAATTCTCTTCAACCCGAACTCTTCCCGCTTCGCCAAACGCTTGCGCCAACGGCGGGTTTTCGAGGAGAACTTGCAGTCGCTCCGCGAAATCTGCGACAAACTGTTCCGGGTTGCGAGGCTCACCGCCGCGCTCGGGGTCCGGGGCAATCGGAACTAAAAGGCCGGTCTCCCCATCTACGACCACGTCGGGAATCCCTCCGGTTCGAGTTGCGACCACCGGCAGTCCTAAACCCATCGCTTCGAGGTTCACGATCCCTAACGGTTCATAGATGGACGGACACACGAAGACATCCGCAGCGGTGAGCAGTGCCATGATTTTCGGCCGCGGCAGGTGCC